>JALONZ010000103.1 GCA_025454675.1 Anaerolineae bacterium
CCATGCGTAGCAACTTAACAGCAAATGCGCCCCCATCCCCAACCCTTCCCCCACTTCGTAGGGGAAGGGAGTAAGGAAAAGATTCGTTTGTTCCCCCTCCCCACTGCGTGGAGAGGGGGTTAGGGGGTGGGGCTAATACCTTAAGTTGCTGTATATGGGGCGCAACATGTTGCACCCTTACAGACATATGCCTACGACACGAATTCTTTACCGTCTACGCAAAAAGTGTTTGAGCGCCTCTAGGGTATCATCCACCCGTTCCAAATTGAGGGTATAACATTTTGCCACATCGCGCCGCCGTTCATTCAAATAGCCCGTGGCGGTCAATTGGCGCAAATGGCGCGATGCGCTGGATTGGCTGAGGTTGAGCATGGTCATAATATCTTGGGCGCATAATTCTTCGTGCATGGTCAACAATTCCAAAATCATCAAGCGCGTGTCATCAGTGAGGGCATTCAAGCGCACCAATAATTCTGACCGCCCCAATGCCGATGATTTGACCACCGCGCCGCGCGGAATCCGCGCCCCAAAAAACACAATTCCCCGTTCTTGATGAACCATCATCGAAACATACGGACCCAAATGGGCGCTGGGGACAAAAATCACTTCTTCCACCGCATTTAGTTTTGACCAAAAATCGGGGATGTCGCGCCCTGTAATCGTGCGGGCGGCTTCATACCCATTCAACCCCCGATAATCCATCGCCGAAAATGCCGATACCGATTCTTGTAAAGTGGGCAGTTGGGCTTCCCATTCAGGTTTCAGATAGGTCTGCCACATCTGGCGCAAATGATTCAGGATGGTTTGTTTAAGCGCATTGGCATCATGAAGCAGGTCGAAGGTTTGGGTATATAAATCCACGTCCAAAGACATGCCACGTTCTGTATATTTCGCGCCCATGACGGCATTCACACGGCGCAAAAATGTGTCTTTATCGGCGAGGAGTGTTTCAGGTGTATCACCTAATTTTTCGCAAAATTCATTGATAACCCGTTGGCGCATGGTTTCTGCGTCTTGGGCATTGAGATAGTCCAAGTAATCTTCAAAACTCGAAAAAGATTCTTGATATTCAATGGCAGAATAGAGTGTATAAAAAACAAGCGTATGACGATGCAGTATGTCTTGGGGCAAGGCTTTATAGGTTTGCATAATCCAGTCGCCTAATCCGGAAAGTTCTGTCGCCTGACACAACACACTCAAACTATTGAGCGCATTATCGGGTGGCAACAACGCAAATGTCACTTTCACCTCTGTAGGGGCAAGGATAAACTCTGGATTCACCATATTCCATTTTCTCCAATTACAATACATCATCACAAGCATTAAGCGTTTATGTGAATAAGCGCATAATTGCAATTGATAGTAGCCTTAACTGTTGGGTTTGTCAAGCAGATGATGCACGATGGTACTAAGCACCTAGCTGTTGGAGCGCGTTGAGGATAATGGGTTTGGATATACCAAACGCCACTGATAATCCTTGTGCCACATCTTCTAAGTCTTTCCCCAAAAATTGATATAATTTATCAGATGAAAATCCCAAAAAAATTTCAATCTGATAGGGACGCGCCGACGAATCGAAGCGCCATATACGGTCGTCAATCACCTTAACGATGATGCCACGGTCTAAAAATAATCCCCCATCCCCATAATCATTGATGAGGATTTGTTGATAATCCGCTTCTGAGACAGGTTTATTGATGAGGGTATAACAATATGGTTTGGGGTGATTGGTGCGCTCGACTATATAGGTATTATCTCCATTTGGTGTGACGCAATAAACATGAAATTGCCCACAACGTTCTGTTTTTTGAGTTGGATTTATCGGAACTGCCACATGAAAGGGCATTCCCACATCCACCAAATACCATGATTCATCAATCATCAGGGTAATGGCGCTATGACAACCGACTTGTTCACCCATATTATTGATGGTCAAATAACCCTCATACCCCAGCGCCTTCAATAAGGTAAAAAACGTATAATTACTCTCGTAGCATGTACCGCCTGTACCATTGGTCATTACCGATTGCCAAAAGGCTTCGGGCAGGAGGTATGGATGGTCGGGTGTGGTGGATTTGCGATGAATCCGGCTGATGCTCTCCCATGAGATTTTGCGCGTATATGCGGTCAATAATTCGTCTATCGCGTTCAAGGATGGCGGATGTTGGTCAACACCCAGAAAACGAAGTATGCGCTTGATATGTTGCTCGGTCATGTTGTTTTTGCCTCTTCTGCTATGCCGATATCATGGTCTGGCAAAATGCGTTCTGCATTGCGAATAAATGGAAAAGCGAATCCCGATAGCGCCGCCCCTGCGCCAATCATACCCGATAAAAAGATGAGCAAACCAATGCCTGCCCCTGCCCCAACCCCAAATATGCCACCTAATGCGCCCGACCATGCACCATTGGGCATCATATTGGGGGCGAAAAAATTATCTGCCAACGGACCCGCCATCAACATGGCAACAGGCGCTGTGATTTGGGCAATCAATCGGCGTGTGGCAAATACCCGCCCCTGCACATCGGGCGCGACTTTGGCTTGCCATATGGCTTGATTGCTGGCGTTCATGATACTAATGAAGAAAGATACCGAGAAACCTGCTATCATCCATAAAATCAAGTGTTGACTAATGCCCATTAAAGCACTACCTAAGATACTATTGCCGAACATACTCAATAATACGCCAAGTACCTTTTGCTTGGGTCCACCCCAAATGCTAATTATCAACCCGCCAATGACACCACCGACCGCCCCCGCCGATTGTACCAGACCCAATAATTGTTCGTTGCTATCCGTCCGCGCCAAAACCATCGGCGCAACCAATATCATCGCCATCGTCCCAAATAAATTTGCCATAAAAAACATCATTTGCAACCCCAACAAGCTAGGACGCGCCCAAATATACTTAAACCCATATACCGATTCTTTGAGCAAACTGCCTTTGCCAGTTTTGCCCGCTTCGGTATGGACGGGTTGCGGGATATGCACCAAAAATAACATAGAGACGGCGAATACAAAACTGATTATATCGAAGAGCAACACCCCACGAAGCCCCACAAACGCCAGTAATGCCGCGGCGAGCGAAGGCGCAAAGATGCCAGATGCCGATTCTGCCAATGACATCATGCCACTGGCGCGGGCATATTGTTCTTTGGGCAACATCAATGAGATAGATGCGGAATAGGCTGGGAATTGAAATGCCTGAAACATCCCAGAAAATAAGCCTGCAAGGTATAAGTGCCAGATTTGCAATTGACCCGCATTGAATAACAAGAAAATGGCAACAGTAGATAACCCCGCGGCGAGGTCACTTATCATCATGACCAATTTGCGATTCCAACGGTCTACCAACGCACCCGCGATAGGGCTAAATAACACAATTGGCATAAAATTAAAAAATCCGACCAATGCCAATGCGGTCGCTTCACCTGTCAAATCCCATGCCCAAATGCTGAGGGCAAAGCCTGTCATAGCAGACCCTAAAAGTGAAACAACTTGCCCAATCCAAATCAATATAAATGCACGCATCCCCGTGGGGCGTGTTTGTGTATCCATGATAGCAACTCCTTTGTACACACTATTATATGCAAAGGAAACGAATTTGCGTAAAAACTCGTTCATATTGCGAAAGGTATAAAGAAATTGTTAGGTGGCTTGTAGCATATATGAATAGATTGTTACGCGCCTTCTATTTTAGTTAGCGCCAAATGACGTTATAATGAAATTAGAAGGTGATATAGGAAGCGACTTATATAATGGATAATAATTACGTTTTTTTGAGTTATCGTAGCTTAGACATCGAATTCGGCTTAAAAATTGTAAATGACCTCAAAGTCAATGGGATTCGCATGTGGATGGACAAACTCGAAATCCGCCCATCTGATGATTGGGTCAATGCCTTATCGAAGGGTGTGGATGGTTGCACGGCAATGCTGGCACTTATCACACCCGAATATCTGAAATCACCCTATTGTATCCGAGAATTACATCGTGCTTATCGCTTAAACCGCATGATTTTTCCAATTTTATTGCAACCGATTAATCCCGAAGATTTGCCACTGGAATTAGAACGCACGCAATCACTGGATTTCATCAATTGGAAAGATGAAAAGCATTATCACACCGAACTTACCAAATTGGTACATGCCATCAAATCGCGGTTTGGCGATTTAATCCGCAGTACGACCGGCATGTTAAAATTACCACCAGAATTAGCCGAAAAAACAGTCGAAGCGCCTGCCGTCATCATTGAAAAACCCAAATTAGCTGTATTGAGCGATGAAACACCTACAGAAAATCCGTTTCCAATGGAAACACTGCAACAAACTGACGCGGAAATCATTACCGAGCTGATTAACCCCGTCATCCCAGCCGACCAAGCCACCGAATTGGATATTATTGGCGATATGCTGAATCAATTAACCAGTGGGGATTGGGGGGGACGGCAAGAGGCATTTCGGTTATTGCGTGAATATGCGCTCAAAATCAAAGGGGTATATCCCAAACCGATGGTAGAGCGATTGGTTGTATTGTTATCGCATGAGGAGTGGATGGTGCGATGGGCAATTGCGGAGGTGTTGGTGTGTTTGGGCGCAAAAGAGGCAAAATCTGCCATATTGAGCCTGCTCAAAGATACACATCAAACGGTGCGGATGACAGCCGTGCGTGCGATTGCGCTTTTGGGAGATAAAACGGATGCCGAGGCACTTATCCCACTGCTTCAGGATAAACAAACAATGGTGCGCGAGGCGACAATCCAAACATTAGGCACATTGGGCAACCCCAAAGCTATCCCTGCATTATTGCCCTTATTGATTCACAGAGAAGAAGAGGCGTGCTTATATACCATTGAAGCACTTGGCAAAATTGGCGATGTATCGGTATTTGATACGCTCCTGCATGTTTTGAACATTGGTGATGAAAAATTACGTTGGGTGTGTGCAGAGGCACTCGGCAATCTAAAAGATGCGCGAGCCATCCCCCATTTGCAAACCTGCCTTGCCGATGAGCGCGGACCCTTATGGGAAGAAAAACGCATCTGTGATGTGGCATTCATCGCCCTAGAAACCATCGGAACACCAGAAGCCAAAACCATCGCCACACAGTGGAAAATCAACCGTGCCAAAAAGTCGCCATCAGGCGCATAAATCAAGAAAAAGGTTATTGGGATATGAAATTATTCATCAGTTATGCACGCGTAGACAAAGCCTATTGCATGGAAATTGTGGAAGTTCTCAATGACCATGATGTATGGTTTGATAGTCGGTTGCACGTTGGCAAAAATTGGTGGCACGAAATTTTGAAAAAATTAGAGTGGTGCGATGGATTTATTTATCTCCTCTCGCCCGATTCGTTGCAATCCTCTTATTGCCAACGCGAATTTGATATGGCAAAAAATATGGGGCGTGCCATTTTTCCTGTCCTCATCCGCGAGGCGACCCTGCCCAACGAATTATCGGAATTGCAATATGTTGATATTAGTCATGGCATCACGGTCGAAACCCTGAAAATGCTCCTCACATCCATTCATCACGCCGAATTATCCAAAACCCCACATCGCACAGGGGTTGGTGGCAAAGCATCCAATATTGACCCCGGTGATGCGTTCACGGGTGGGGTGGCGGCATTGCAAAAAGGCTTATTTGATGATGCGGTGTTTTTGCTCAAATTGGCAAAGGCGAATGGCTATCAATCGCCATTCATCAAAATTGATGCCATATTAGAAGAAGCCGAATCATACTTGCAATTGCAAATGGAACAACTGGAGCGAGAACGCAATTATAAGCATATTGTGGAACTCATCAAAACACCCGTCACCGAAAAATTAGGGTGGGAAGCCTTTGATACATTCCATGCCAAATATCCTAACTACGACCCCGAAAATTTGATGGGCAATCGCACCGATGACACACGTCACCCCGTCAAAAAAGCAGGATTCACCTTACCCCTACTTGAATGGTGTTCTGTGTCAGGGGGCAAAGTGGATGTTGTGGATGCAGATAAAAAGGGGCGTAAGAAAACTGTCACCGTGCCACCCTTTTCCATGTCCAAATATATCGTCACCAACGCCCAATTTCAGGCATTCATAGATGACCCCAAAGGTTATCATCATCGGGTTTGGTGGCAATTTGACCAAAATGCGAATTTTGCCTATCTGCAATCCCCTGCCCCCAAAGATATTAAATATGATGGCGCAGACCGTCCGCGCACACGCTTATCATGGTACGAAGCGATGGCATTTTGTGGCTGGCTGAGTGATAAATTGGGGTATCAGGTGGGCTTATTCAGCTATCCACAATGGGTACGCGCCTTTAGTGGTGATGATAAACGTCCGTATCCCTGGGGATATACCTTCGATACAAGCCGTTGCAATACCAGAGAAAGTGAAAATCGTTTTCCGACTGTCGTCATGCGCTATCAGAACGGCATAAGCCCATTTGGGATTCACGATATGATGGGCAACGTTTGGGAGTGGACTACGGATGTGAGTGAGGATATGAATCGGGCGGGCATCCCTAAACGCATTATACGCGGGGGGTCATTCACCAGTCCAATAGAACGCGCCGACCCACATTTTGCCTATGATATAGACCCGCATAGTTTTCATATCACCATCGGCTTTCGGTTGGTCAAATTAGATTAACCTAGATTAATCGCAACTCAATAATTCATGAGAGTGCTACGAAATTTGTTTACAAGATGTGTAAAACAAGATATAGTATAAACAAGTTCACATCGTTCACAAA
>JALONZ010000104.1 GCA_025454675.1 Anaerolineae bacterium
TATGGTATATGTCCCCGCCGTGATTTCACTGGCTTGCGTAGATTGCCCATATCCCATCGCAAACGCATAAGCAGAGGCTTCCACATAAATATCTACCGGGTCTAAATCGCGGATGGTATGCAAAAATGCGACTGATGCAATAACATTGGTGCTAGATGGTGGTGCTACCGATTGTGGCGTGGGCGTTGGGCTTGGCGTGGCGGTAGGAATATCGGTGGGTGTGGATGTCGCCATTTCGGTCGGTATATCGGTGGGCAAAATCACTTGTGTGGGCAATTCTGGCTGGCTAGGCTCACAAGCAGTCAATAACCCCATCATCAACACAATGAATATGATACGAAACAGCCTCATAAAAACATCCTATCTGTTGAAATTTGCCGTAACAAGTATTGATGATACCCCTAAAAACAAACAAGGGCAACCGATGATGGTTGCCCTTGTTGATAGTGATTTATGGCTATTGGTAATTATGGGCGGGGTGTTGGGGTTGGGAACACGGGCAATGGCACGCTCCCTAATTCATCTTCGGGACCAAAATCATCCACTTCAATCGTATTGGCGGGCGTGGTATCGCTAACAGCCACATCGCTATCCACAGGCACATCGTCTGCATTGGCGCGTCTACCATTGAAGGTAATCGTGAACACATATTGCCCCGATACCCAACCTTCAATGCCTTCATAGGTGGTTTTGTACCAACCACCATCGGCGGTGCGGGCAGTAAGGACAAGTTGCGTCCCAGCGGGGATACGCGCCAGCACTTCGGCGGTAGTAGACGGTTCACGGCGCAAATTGAGATTAGAACCCGGATTCAATTCGACAGTGGTCAAATACAAATTGCGGGTGTTTGGTTGCACCACAACAGGTTGAACAGGTTGAACAGGTTGAACAGGCTGTATAGGTTGAACAGGCTGAACGGGTTGCACAGGTTGGACATTGGTTGTCGTCACCACGCCAGAAATCGCACCGCGCAAGGTTGCTTCATCCGCCGCCACCAACAAATTACGGTCGCGCAATTCTTGGGCAGGGGTAATGCGGTCATTATATTCGTATTGGATATATTGAACACTCACCCACCCCGTCACTTCGCCACCTTCAAGTGGGGCATAACGGACGAATACCCAATTACCCGATGCACCAAGCCCGACAAATTCCATCAGCGTGCTATTTTGCACACCAAGTAAAATTTCGCCATCGCTTTGGGGTGTACGGCGGATATTCAAATTGACACCCGGATTCAAATTCACAACACGCACCAAAACACGGTCACGCGGGGTTGGTGGTGGGGTAACAGCTGTCCCAACCGATTCACCAGCACGATTTTGCGGGATGGTGGGCAAGTCTTTGAGGAGTTGCAATTCATTGCGTGCATTGCGAACATCCAAGAATTGGGCATTCACCCATGCGGTAATCGTACCGCCATCGGGGGTTTGATAACTCACATTGAGCCATGTGTCAGCAGGGTCTAAATCGGCGCGTGGGTCGGCGGGGTTCAACAAGGTAACAGGGTCTACCCAATCCACCAACGTGCCATTCACATTCAGTTGCAACACATTGCCGTCATTATCTTCGGGTGCGCCTTCACGACCATTGACCGCCAAAATTGTACCAGACGGTGCAAGCCCCAATGAAAAGGCATCTGCGCTGGGATATTGGCGTAATTGCAAATTGGCACCCGGATTCAAGGTAATACGTCCCGTTGGACCCGCTGGTGTGGCAACGACCACTGGTTGGGCGGGTTGTACAGGAGTTGGTTCTGGAGTTGGCGCAACGGGTGTTGGCGGGGCTTCGGTGGCAGGAGCAGGTGTTTCTGCGACAGTAGTTGGTTGTTCAGCGACAACTGTCGGCGCAACCACAACCACTTCACTCGCGCCCGGTGCGCTGGCAATGCCTTGTGCGATGCTGGTTGGCACAAATACCACACGCGGAGGCGCAAAGGTTGTACCACTCAAAACGAAGGCATTATAATATACACCACCATAGAAAACGGTCGCATCAAATGGCAATTCGGCGCTTTGACCGTCAATCGTGACATCTAATGTACCCGCTTGATTGGTCGGAATGAGCGCAACCGCATCAGACGCATCGCCAAATGCCAACGCATCTGCCAAAACCTGACCATCTGCCAATGCTACCGACACCGTGCTATCGCCCGCAATCACATTCACTGCGCTGACAACCGCAGTATCTGGCGCAATTTGCGATAAATCATCAGTCAATACATTCACTTCTAAGGTGCTGGCAGTGCCTTGTGCGACGATGGTTAATGCACCACCCGCTACCACACTCACATCACCCGTGAAAATGCTTGTGCCATCTTCCGCAACACGGATTTCAACCGCATAATCACCAGCAGGCAACGCGAGATGTTGTGTCACATCACCGAATGCCACCGCAGGCACAATCTTGGTATCATTAGCGAAAATATCTACCGCAGGCGCATCAGCAACAGTATGGGCAAAACGGACAAACCCACTATTGGCATCACCACTCGTTGGGGCAGAAATGAGGACAGCTTCGGGCAAGGTTGCTGTGCCATACACCAACAAAATTTGGGTAGTATTGCTGACGAGGCTATAGGGTGTTTCTGCCAAAACAGCCGTACCATCTTCAAGGGTAACAGCCATATCATACACTTCGGCAGGCACATCAAAACGCCCCGATGTCGCGCCATAACCCAGCCCAGAGACAACCGTTTGCCCTTCTGCCACGATATTCACGGCGGGTCCGTTGGCAATAGCATGAATCACTTGGAAGCGCGTCACACCAACCGCCGTAGCGGTAAAATCATCTTCAAACGAGACGAATTGTAAGGGGTCAATGCTGGATGCGACCAATGTATTCGGCACATCGGCGGTAGCGGTGGCTGGTTGTTCCCATAACACGGTGGTCAACCCCGCAGGACGCACTGATAAGGTATGTTGACCTGCTGGCACAGCGATATAATTCGATGCAGACCCGTAACCCAATCCACTCACGGACAGATTGCCATCTACATACACATCAACCGCACTCACACCCGGAATTGCATGAACAAAGCGGAAAAAACCGTTGGTATTTTGCGCGAGACTCACCGATAAGGGAATCATCATGAGCGCCAGGACGAGGACTAAAACACGAATCAATTGTTTCATAAAGGGGATACTCCTTGTATGCACTAACAATGAGGAAGTATCGGGCATGAGCCTATCATGCCCGACCAGCACACTATCAGGTGCCTTCTTCCCATTGGTTCAGATACTGGACTTGTTCTTCGGTGAGGACATCAATTGCAATGCCCATCGCTTCAAGTTTGAGGCGGGCAATTTCTTTATCCACTTCTTGGGGGATGGTATACACATTGGGGGTCATGGATGACGCATTTTTCAGCATAAATTCTGCCCCCAGTGCTTGATTGGCAAAGCTCATATCCATCACGCTGGCGGGATGACCTTCAGCAGAAGCAAGGTTAATCAAACGACCTTCACCCAAAATGTAAATCAGTTTGTTGCCCACTTCGTATTCTTCCACAAATGGGCGAACAAGGCGTGGGTCGCCCTTGCTCATTTGACGCAACCCCTTGAGGTTGATTTCGACATTAAAGTGACCCGAATTACACACAATCGCGCCATCTTTCATGGCGGCGAAGTGTTGGGTATCAATCACATGAATGTCACCTGTGGCGGTCACGAATACATCGCCAACTTTGGCGGCTTCGCTCATGGGCATCACACGGAAACCATCCATCACTGCTTCAAGGGCGGGCAATGGGTCAATTTCGGTTACAATCACATTTGCGCCCATACCACGCGCACGACTGGCGATACCACGACTGCACCAACCATAACCCGCCACAACCACATTACGCCCTGCAAGCAGGATATTGGTGGCGCGGATAATGCCGTCAATCGTGCTTTGACCAGTCCCATAACGGTTATCAAACAGGTGTTTGGTGTTGCTATCATTCACCGAAATCACGGGGAACTTGAGCGCACCATCTTTTGCCATCGCACGCAAGCGAATCACGCCTGTGGTGGTTTCTTCTGTCCCGCCGATGACGTGTTGGAGCAACTCGGTGCGGTCTTTATGAAGCAACCCGACCAAATCCGCGCCATCATCCATCGTGATTTGCGGTTTGTGGTCTAAACCTGCTTTGAGGTGGTTGTAATAGGTGGTGTCATCTTCACCTTTAATGGCATACACCGGAATTTCATCATGCACCACCAAAGAGGCGGCGACATCATCTTGAGTCGAGAGTGGGTTGGATGCACATAACACCACATCTGCCCCGCCTGCTTGCAAGGTACGCATCAGGTTAGCGGTTTCAGTGGTCACATGCAAACATGCAGACACACGAATCCCTTTGAGGGGTTTTTCACGTTCAAAACGTTCACGAATAGCGCGTAAAACGGGCATTTCACGTTCTGCCCATTCAATCCGAAAGCGTCCACCAGTGGCTAAATTCAAGTCTTTTACATCGTGTTCAACAGACATTTGAAAAAACTTCTACTCCTAAAATTGGTTATACAAGCGAGAAAATGTCCCGCAAATGCGGGAATTGTAACATAACATCACGAAATTACCTAATAAAAAGCCGTATCGTTGGCTAATCGTTGCCTAATTTATGCCAACAACCGATTCAAAACGCCATTATCATCATATTGTGTGCGAAAACGCGCCACAAATTCGGCAGGGGTAAAATGATGGCTTTGTGTGCCGACATGTTCAATCGCATAGGTTGCCGATAACGACCCCATTTGCGCCGATAATTCTAATGAATAGCCACTCAGCAACCCATACACAAAACCCGCACGGAAGGCATCTCCGCCACCAGTAGGGTCTTTCATCGCATCGGTTGGGAAGGCTTCGACATGCACTTCTTCATTTCCACGATATACAACACAACCACGCGGTCCGTGTGTGATAACCAAAACTTCGACCATATGACGCAGGTCATCTAACGATTTACCCGTCTTTTGGCTAATCACTTGTGATTCATACGCATTGGCAATCATCACATACGCGCCTTGCATATCTGTCGCCAATTCTTCGCCACCCAAACGGGCAACTTGTTGGCTGGGGTCATACACAAATTTGATGCCACGCTCACGACATTCTTGCGCGATTTGTGACATAGCAAGTGGGTCATTGGGGGTGATTAAAACAAGGTCGGGATTGCTGGCATACACATCAGCTAATTTATAATTGCGTGCATACGCCATCGCGCCTGTATAAAATGAGGCGATTTGATTATTCACATTATCTGTATTGCAGAAGAATGACGCAGTGAACACCTCATCAATTTGGCGCACCGTGCTACAATCCACACCAACACCTTCTAACCATGTGCGATAATCGGGAAAATCACGTCCCACCGTCCCCACCAGTTTGGGTTTCATCCCCATTAGTGCCATCGTATAGGCGATGTTGGCGGCTGTTCCGCCCCAATGCTTGGTCATTTCATCCACCAAAAAACTTAAACTGACTTGGTGCATTTGACCATCAATCAAATAATCACTAAATTTGCCCGGAAAACGCATTAAATAATCATAGGCAATCGAACCAGTTACAAGAATTTCCATTGGTCTCACTTCTATGGGTTATAATCGGATGATACGTTGGTCTGGGGATTTTTTGCCTTTTCTGACCAAACTGATGTATTGTAAACCAAAATAAAATGTGTGTAAGGGTGAATTTGTATGACGATATTCAACAAACGGCGTTTGACCAATCAGCAACTTCAATTAGACATTCACAGACTACGAAAAGGGGCATATAGTGACAAATATTTTACCAATATCGCCCATATCCTAACCCAATTGCAACAGACTGATTATCATTTTGATGGTGAGCCAATGCGCGTCAAAGATGGTGATGCCACTCGACAGGTGAAAGTCGGTGAAATTCAAGTGGAGGCGCAAGTTTTCAATCGGCGTGCGCCGTATACACTGGTGGCGGGTGTGGATGTGGCATTAGCCATGCTCCGTCATGCTACGGGTTATTTTGAAAATGACGTGTTTCAATCAACTTGGGATACGTTACAAGTCCGTGCGGTGCAAGATGGCACAATCACCCATTATGACGGCAATCCGATGGCTGTTCAGCCTGTTACCATCATTCGTGGCGCATTGCGTGATTTTACCCTCCTCGAAACCCCCATTTTAGGTGTGTTATCCCGCGCCACGCGCATCGCAACCAATGTTTATGATGTGCTAGAGGTATGCAATCATAAACAAGTGCTATTTTTCCCCGCCCGTTTCGATTGGCATGAGACTCAAGCCCTCGATGGCTATGCCTATTGGTTAGCCATTCAAGCCTATAACGCCAAACATGGCGAAAAACTCACCCCTCTGGTGAGTACCGATGCACAAGGCGCATGGTGGGGTGGAACGGGGCGCGGGACGATTCCTCATGCGTATATCGCCTGCTTTTTTGGTGATACCGCCGAAGCCATGCGCCATTTTGCCCATCACATGCCCCTCGATACGCTCCGTGTGGCATTGGTGGATTTTAATAATGATTGTGTGCGCGATTCGCTCAATACCATCACCCTGTTTTGGGAGGAATATCGCAAGGCGCTTGAATTGGGTGATGAAACAGGTCAAAAACGCTGGACATTAAACGGTGTGCGCCTCGATACCAGTGGCAATATGCTTGATGAATCACTCATTGAATCAGATGGGCGTGGTGTCAGTCCTGCATTGGTATACATTGTCAGGCGGGCATTAAATAACGCATGGACAACATGGGATTTA
>JALONZ010000105.1 GCA_025454675.1 Anaerolineae bacterium
CCCGATTTTGACAACATGACCCCTGAGCAAATCATGGCATGGATGGAAACACTGGCGGTAAGGCAAGGGGCAACCGAAGGCATCATCAGCGATGAAGCCTCGCGTCCACAAGTCCAAGAAATTGACCCGACTACGGTAGACATCAAAGACAATTACATCCCCTATGGCATGACCGCCGAACAATGGGAGAAAAAACAGGCAGAAGAACGCGCCAAAAAAGAGGCACGGCAATCATCCAAGCCACAAGTCAAAACACCGTTCACCCCACCCCCACAAACCGATTTGCCCGTTTTGGAAGATTCCCCAACCCAGCCCGCACCTGTATTTGATGCGACACCTGTCTCGGATGCCAGTGATTGGTTATCAGGATTGGCATCAGGTGCAACCGCAGAACTCCCCACATCCGAAGCCCAACCCGATTTTGATTTCTCTAATTTGGGCAATGAATTGCCCGATTTATCCGATTTGGGAGATAGCCTACAAAACTTAGACCTACCCACATTCGATTTAGAAGGCATGGGTGATTTGGCAGGTCTGGCAGAAGGCAACACCGACCCTGTAGATTGGCTGAATAATTTGGTCTCTGATGGGCAACCATCCAACCCATTCCCAACACCCACCAGCAACCCATTTGATTCGTTATTTGATGAAAAACCTGCGCCACAACCCGCCACAGATAACACGATTGAATGGCTAGAATCACTCGCCAAAAAACAAGGGGTGAGTGATGACGAACTCATCACCAGCCCAAGCGTCGAATTGCCAAGCCTCGATTTAGACCCGCATTTCGTCGCGCCAGAAAATGACCCGTTCAGCTTTGATAGTGTGGATAACTTAGACCAAGCCGCGTTAGATGCAACTGACCCTGTGGCATGGCTAGAAGGTTTGGCGGAAGCGCAAAATGTCAAAGCGCCAACCAAACCACCCCAACCAACCGATGACATCACCACCGATGATATGCTCCAAAAATTGAACAAAGGCATCAGCGACCCCGATGATATGAAGGGTTGGATGGACAAATTGCTTGAAGAAGGGGCAAAACGCCAAGTGCCTGATTATATCGAAGAAGAGGAAGCCCCCATCGAAGCCAATATTCCCGATTGGTTGGTAGAACAAGTGGGATTGCCCCCCGAAATGGGTGGAGAACCCGATGTACGCGCCACCGCCGAAATTGATTTTGATGCGCTCATCAGCGCCGAACCCCTGCCTACCAGTGATATGCCGGATTGGTTGCTAGAATCAAGCCCAGTGACCACCACACCCGAAGAAACAGCAGTCGGTGGCGATATGCCCGATTGGTTGCAAGAAACCGTCTCTGAACAATCAGAATCGGTGCAAGCCATGTTCCAAACCTCACCCCTCAGTACCGAAGAACTTGAAGTGGATATGAGCGACCCATGGGTGGAGGCATTTGAACTGGAACGCAAAGTGGCGATGGGGCTTATCAGTGATGAAGAAGTCATCTTCTCGGATGAACCTCTGCCATTAGACGAAGTGCTTGATGAAGTCTTGGAAGATGAACCTTTGCCGATGGGCGAACTCGAAGGTATGCCGTTGTGGATGGATACATCCGCTCCTGTCGCGCCTGTTGAAGTGGTTGCACAACCGGATAGTGATTTACCCGATTGGTTGCGCGAGACCGAAGATGAAGCCCCCATTTTGGCGGATGAACCCCTCCCCGATTGGCTCAATCAAGCAGGCATCGAAAACACAGAAGATGTGCCAGATTGGTTGTTAGAAACAGTTGAAGAAGAACAACTCGCTTTCACACCACCACCCGTACCAACCCCCACACCCGCCCCAGCACCAACGCCTGTGGTGGTCAAGCAACAATCACCCGCGCCTGTGCCTGTCGGGAATATCAATGTGGCGCAAGTTTTGCAACAAGCCCGCGCCAAAGTGCAATCGGGCGATATTGACGGCGGTTTAGGTGCATATGAAGCCGTCATCCGCGCCAATACATCGCTGGATAATGTGGTGAACGATTTGTCGGATTTGGTCAAGCAAGAGGGCAATAAAACCAATGCCAGCATCTATCGTGTATTGGGCGATGGTCTGATGCGACAAGGGCGCTTGCAACAAGCCCTCGATACCTATCGGCGGGCATTGAATTTACTCTAAATTTTAACCATTTTGGGCATGGTCAATCCTGCCCACATCACCCATAATAAATTAAACGGGCGCACAGTGTTGCGCCCTTGCCATGTATTTTAAGCATTCAACTTGAAAGGATAATCTACTTTGGAACGTACACTCATCATCATCAAACCCGATGCCGTACAACGTGGTCTGACTGGCGAAATTTTGCGCCGTTTTGAAGCGCGTGGCTTACGCATTATCGGCATGAAATTCATCCTCGTCTCGCGCGAATTGGCAGAAAAGCATTATGCCATTCACAAAGGCAAAGGCTTTTATGAAGGCTTGGTCGCCTATATCACCTCATCACCCGTTGTCGTACTCGCCTTAGAAGGCACAAATGCCGTGCAAGCCGCCCGCAATACCATCGGCGCAACCCGCCCCAACGAAGCCACAGCAGGCACAATTCGCGGTGATTTTGCCCTTGAAGTGGGTTATAACCTTGTGCATGGGTCGGATAGTGTCGAAAATGGTCAAATTGAAGTGGCAAATTTCTTCGCCGATAGCGAATTGGTCAGCTGGTCGCGTGTGACCGATGCGTGGATTTTTGAAAAACGCTAGAAGGTTAATTTCTTGGGTAACGGTGGCGGACATACGAGGCAAAAAACGCCTCTAGTCCGCCATTACACACCCGCCTATTTTGAGAGATGTAATGGCTGTACTAGCCCTTTAGGGCGTATGTCAGCCACAAATTGACATATTCGTTACTGAATACTCAACAACACCTGTGATTCTTTTTGCCATAACCCTTCCAGATTATAATATTGACGTTTCTCCTCTAAAAAGAGATGCACAATCACATAACTATAATCCACCAAAATCCAGCCACTTTCGCCTGTACCTTGTACAGATAATGGCAATAAATCAAACTTTTCTTTCAATTCCACCCGCAGATGGTCTACGAGGGCTTTGAGTTGGCGGTCACTTGTACCGGTGCAAATTACAAAATAATCGGCTAAATTTGCCGCAATATCTTCTTGCAGGTTGAGTAACACAATATTGGTGGCTTTTTTATCTTCCACCAAATCTACAATTGTTCTGGCAATATCTTGTGCGTTCAGAAAAACCGCTCCTTTAACTTATGATTAAGCGCATGTACCGTTTATCATATCATAGAATGCCCCGTTTGCGTGTTATCATCTTGCAAAACACCATCGGATGCACTACCATCAGATTTATTCGATAATCATTCAGAAAAAAATAAGATGACCCACGACCCCCAAATCCTGATAGCAGAAACAGGCGGTGAACGCCTCGACAAATGGCTTGTGACCCATTTTAGTGATTATTCCCGCGCCCAAATCCAAGACTGGATTAAAGATGGGCTTGTCACTGTAGATGGAAAACACGAAAAAGCCAGCTTAAAATTGCGCGGTGGTGAATCCATTAGCGTATCTGTACCGCTTGCACCTGAACCGCCACCCATCGCGGTGGATATTCCGATTACTGTCGTGCATGATGACCCGCATTTCGCCGTGATTGATAAAGCCGCAGGCATGGTAACACATCCGGGTGCAGGCAACCCCACCAACACCCTGATGAACGCCATTTGTGGACGGTGGAGCGAAATCCTCAATATGCAAAATGAGCGCAAAGGCATTGTGCATCGGCTAGATAAAGAGACGAGCGGGTTAATCGTCATCGCCAAAAATGATGTGACCCAACGCAAACTCATGCGCCAATTTCAGGCGCGGACGGTGCAAAAGGTGTATTATGCCCTGCTAGAACGCCCGCCAAAGACCAACATCGGGCGCATAGAAGTCCCGATTGGACGCGATAATCGTGACCGTCGGCGCATGACACCCCTGCGCGAAGGCAGACCCGCCATCAGCGAATTTGAGGTGTTAGAAACCTTCACCAATGGCATGTGTTTGGTCAAATTTAATTTGCTCACAGGGCGCACACATCAAATCCGTGTTCATGCCGCCTTCATCGGCTGTCCATTGGTCGGGGATAAAACCTATGGCTTCCGCAAACAAACCATGAAAGTGGAGCGCATGTTTTTGCACGCCAAAGAATTATCCTTCGACCATCCCAAAACAGGTGAACGGTTGTCGTTTGAAACACCATTACCACCAGAATTGGAAAAAATATTGCGGCGGTTGCGCCAAATGCAAGCCTAAATTATGCCTGTGCTATAGCCTTCCCCCAATTTATAGGGGATAATATCCTTATAAATTGCAATATACTGAAATTGTAGGAAGGACACATACGAATGCGACATATTGGCACAGGCATTGTTATTTTATTCGTCCTTGTATCATTAGGCATTGCAGGCTTGAGCTATTTGCGACAAAATCAGCCCCAACCACAAGCCACCCCGCTCGAACTCACCTTAACTGTCAATCCAATGGCTCATGATTGGATGACGGATGCAGTGACCGCGTTCAATCAGAGTGATGCGCGGTTATTGGATGATGTGAGCATTACCATTATCTTAAACACCACCCCGATAGAAGATATAACCGTGTGGCGTGGCGGTACATGGAATGACAATAATCGTCCAGATATGTGGCTCCCCAGTTCATCGCTATCCGTCAATTATGCAGGCTATCCCTTTGTTGATGCAAATAGCACCGCGCTCGCCAAAACACCGATGATTTTTGTCGCATCCACATTGGCTTATAATGCCATCACGGAAAATGGCGCACGTCCAATGGATTGGGATGTGGTGCAATCTGCCAGTTTAGCAGGCACATGGGCAAATTTTGGCGCGAATAGCTTGCAGGGCAATGTGAATATCGCGTTTTCGCCACCCGATAGCACCATGAATGGGCTAATGGTCTTATATAGCGGGCAAGCCTATTATAACCGCGCCCTCACATTTGCATCGGCAACACCCAATCCCGAATTTTTAACATGGTTTGCGCCGATTGTAGATAGTGTGCCGAATTTTAATACCATCGGCGATGATGTGGCGACCTTTATGCTCACACGCGGGTCATCGGTGAATATCGGCATCATGCCCGAAGCCCAATTCTTGAATCAAGTAGATACCTTCATCCGTAACCGCGCCATTGTGGTGAGTTATCCGGAATATCCTGTGGTATTCGATTTTCCGTTGGTGTGGTGGGATAAGGTTAATTTAGAGGCGAATGACCAAGCGACACGCGCCCAAGCCATTCAAGCCTTTGTGAATTGGCTACTTGAACCCGCCCAACAAGCGCAACTATCGCAATATGGATTGCGCCCACTGACATTAAATATCACCGAAAATGATGAATTGTTCCGCAAAGGGGTAGATGTTGGGATTCAATATACCCCACTGATTGAGCCGTCCCTGTCAGAGGTGAATAAATCACAAGCCTCTGCTTTGTTCTCTTGGTTTGCACAAGAACGTACACGTTAAAAAAGGAGCAAAAATGCACCGCATATCTTCAATTCGACTTTTATTTTTGATGATGTTCGTCCTCATTGGCTTGGTCGGGTGTGATAACCAACCATCCAATCAATCGGTCGTATTTGAATCATCTCCCGCAACGATGGCAGTCGAAAGACCCGCCAACGCGATTGAAATTAGCATCATCTACGCGCCAGAATCGGCATTATACCTGCCCGAAACCATTACCGAATTTAACCAATCGTATGCCAACGGGGTGAATCCCATCACAGGGCAACGCCTCGCTAGTGGGGAACGTCCGATTTATGTGGTGGGCGAATCGGGGTCATCGGGGACGGTGATGGAAGGCATCGTGAATGCGATTATCTCTCCCAATAACCAAAATGTGGAGCGCCCGACCATCTTCGCGCCGTCTGTCAGTCATTGGTTAGCACTCGCCAATTATTTCGCGGGGCGCGATTTATTTAACCTCGCAGAAGCCCGCCCCACCGCCCTTGCGCCTGTGGTGATGGCAATTTGGAAAAGCCGACTGGATGCGATTCGGAATACGGTTGCAACGCGCACAGGTCAAAATCCAGCCGATGTTCAAATTGGGTGGGAAGAATTGTTACAGGTGTTGAATAGCCCCAATGGGTGGCAAGATTTTGGCATCCCCAACGGACGGCGTACCGTTTATTATGGGCATACCGACCCGTATATCAGTTCCACCGCACTATCAACACTCATTGCCGAATTTTATGCCGCCGCCCGTGCCAACGGCATCACAGAACGCCGTTTAACGCTCGAAACAGTCAATAACCCCGCCGTGCAACAAGGTGTGCGCGATATAGAACAACTCATCCGCCATTATTCACGACGCACAACCGAATTTAAGGAATATATCGCGCAAGGTCCCGATTATTTGGATTTTGTCGCCCTCGAAGAAAACGACTTGTTATTCATCAACATGGGACTCACCGAAACCCGCCCCCCCGAACAATTGGTGGCGCTGTATCCCAAAGAAGGCACATTTTGGCATGAACACCCCTTTGGCATCGTCAATGCGTCTTGGGTCACACCCGAACAAGCAGAGGCGGCGCGGATTTTTACCGATTATGTGTTGACGACCAAAGTCCAAGAACGGGTGATGTCGCAAGGTTTCCGCCCTGCCAATCCAGATGTGCCATTGGCGTTTCCATTCGTCCCCGAAAATGGGGTGGATGTGAATCAACCTGCCACCGTGTTGGATGTCCCTGCA
>JALONZ010000003.1 GCA_025454675.1 Anaerolineae bacterium
TCATAATTATCAATCAAAAAAGCAATCGCGCCGGTCAATTCGCGCAAATTATGAGGTGGAATGCTGGTTGCCATACCCACCGCAATCCCTGTCGCACCATTGAGCAACAAATTCGGTAGGCGTGCAGGCATCACAATCGGTTCTTGTTGCGAGCCATCATAATTATCCTGAAAATCTACCGTGTCCATCTCAATATCAACAAGCAATTCGCTGGTAATACCCGCCATCCGTGCTTCGGTATACCGCATGGCGGCGGGACTATCGCCATCCACACTCCCAAAATTCCCTTGACCATCTACCAACATATAGCGCAACGAAAAATCTTGCGCCATCCGCGCCATTGCATCATAAACTGCGCCATCACCATGAGGATGATATTTTCCCAATACCTCACCAACAATACGCGCACTTTTTTTGTAGGGTGTCCCTGGTCGCAATCCCATATCATACATCGCATATAAAATACGACGCTGAACCGGTTTTAGACCATCGCGGGCATCTGGCAAAGCACGAGCCACGATTACGCTCATCGCATAATCTAAATAACTCCCGCGCATCTCTTCGTTGATGTCCATACTGCGGATAATCCCAGTCGTTTGGACATCTCCATTCAATTGCTCGTTGTTTTCTGTATTATCTGCCATAGAGTGTAAAGATTTTTCAATGTTTCCTAACTAGATTCTTTCCAACCTTATGATATTATACATGAAAAGCGTGTAAAAAGCGAACAGAAATACAGCACGTCACATTTTATTGTAACATTTATATAAAAGCTATTGTGACAATATAAGGAAATTTTTTTGATGAACCGCTTGGTGTTATGCCTATCATTATCGTTTATCCTCATCATTCGGGGTATACCATTACAAGCGCAAGGTAATGGCGATGATGACGATGAAGACCGCTTTGTCACGGTCAATTTTGGCACGCTTTATGACCAAACCACTCCCGAATTACTCAATCTTGTCGCCATCTTACAAGATACGATTCCTTCCCAATTTGAAGATACAAACATCACCTTATTATTAGAACAAGACCCCGAATTTGCGGCGGTAAAAGTCGTTTTAGATTTTGCCGATGATAAAGTGTTTGTGGATTTTGAGGTTGTTCCCCCACGCCCCACCCTATTGCCATCTGAATATTTGATTCCACACCCATTTTATAATTTTCCGCTATCTGCCAATCCCAATAACCCACTTTTAGGACAAATCATCGGCGAATTTACAGTGGCACTCGGCTATTATCTCAATGCCGATTGTGAATCTATGCTTCCCCATTTAGATGGTATAGAGGAAATTGTCTCTGAAATTGAAGAATTAGACTATGCCGATGAAACCATCGCCTATCTTAATTTTTATCGGGCAAATTGTGCCATTGTCGCCGAAGATTTCGACGCGGCAATCAACCTTTACGAAGGAATTTTGACATTTTTTGAAGATAATAGTTATGATTTTCGATATGGGCTGGAAGCACGTATCAATTTGGCATGGACACATTACACCGCAGGCGATGCCGATTTGGGCTATGAAACTGTGAATGATGTGATTGGTTTCACTGGCATTGATTGGGCAACCGTGCGGGCGCTGGAATTACGCGCCCATTTTTATCTATTAGAAGCGGAATATGATTCTGCCATTGCAGATTTAGACGAGGCGCTCACCATCAAAATAGATGACCCCTATTTGATTGGGCAAATTATCAATATCTTCATCATCCTAGAAGATTTCAAAGCGGCGGGCAAAGAATTGAGCCGACTAGAAAAAATTGAGGATGGGTATCCAGTCACCTTGTTTTATGAAGGTGTTTTGGCGTATGCTGATGGTGATAATATTGTCGCAGAAGATTTTCTGAGTGAATTTGTGGCGCTTGGATTAAACGATTATCTGACCCTAAAGGCACGCGAGTTATTAGCAGAAATTCAAGCGCGGTAAAATGATTGGAGGCACAAGTTATGAAACGATTGGCATTATTAGGTCTCATTTGGGTATTATGTATGTTTGGAGTATCTGTGGGGGTGGCACAAACAGAAACAACAACCGATACCACTGTTTATATATCCTATTTTGATGGTGTGAATAACCCACAACTCACCACTGAATTTTTTGATATGCTCACTGCACAACTCAATGAATCGGGTGTGAATATCGAAATTGTGGAATTATCATCCGGTTTATCTGCCATTCACGTATTATTTAGACCCGTATCCAGTCGGCAAGATGGTATTGCAGATAAAATTGCGTATATCATCACCCTCAATCACAACCCGCTCATCGAAATTTCACCCATCCTCATCCCCATTTTGCGTGATAATGCGGTCATTTTTAATGCACCTAAAGAAATCGCAGTGAAAGTAACCGCAGGGTTGGCGTTTATCGAAAATAATCAATGCGATTTAGCCACTGATTTGTTTACAACGATTCAATCCGAGACCACTGAAAGCGCCTTACAATCACATTTTCCATTCTTTTTAGGGGTATGTGCTTTACTAGAAGGTGATTTAGCCACTGCCGAAACCATCTATCAAAGTATTTTGAACGACAACCTCACAGGCACCTATTACATCACCACCCCAATTAATTTGGCATGGATTTATTTACAAACCAATCGTGCTGATGAAGGCATTGCGTTGGTAGATGACTTACTCGCCAATTATCCCTATTGGTCATTAGACCGTCATGATACATTGGCACGGCGGGCGCAACTGCAAGCTGAACTGGGTAATTTTGATGGCGCAATCGCCGATATTGATAGCGCCCTACAAACCCGTCCCAATGATTTTAACCTGCATGTGGTACGTGGACGCATTCATCAACATTTTGACCAAACCGAACAAGCACTTACAGATTATACCAATGCGGTGACATTCAATCCCAACTTCGCCCCTGCTTATTATTATCGTGGAGCATTGTATCTGGCATTAGGTCAACCCGAAAATGCCCGCGCCGATTTTGATGCCTATCTCAGAATTTCACCCGGTGGCGATTTTGCCGATATATGCAGAACAGAATTAGAAACATTAGGGGCATAGCCAATCGCATGTAGTGGCATGATATACCATGCCACTACACACACAGATTACCGCCGTTTGGCAATTAACCCCTTATAAAATGCCAATAATTCAACATCTTGGTCACTGCCCCATAACATCGGCAACCGACTCTCATCTAACCCTGCCCCCTCATATGTTGCCACATTCTGAGATAATCCCACTTCTGTCCCATAATAAATGATGGGCGGTTGTGGCAATTTGAACTGGGCTTCTGCCGCCCGCATCAATTTCGATTTATCCCCACCCACACTGAATAAAAACCGATTCATATCGTGGTTATCGAAGAAAGTGGGCAACACAAAATTTTCAGGGAAATAGGCATAATGCCGTTCTACAAAATGCTGAAATTCGACTTCTGTCATCTCGCCTTTGGCATAGGTTTTACGGAGCAAATCTTCCATATGAAAATCAAGCACACCATCCAAACCACCCGCATATGTCCGCACGATATTGGGGGCTTCAACCACCTCACCAAAACAAAACACATCGGGTTTTATCGCACGACACGCCACATAAAAATCCACCCAAAAATCGGCGCTGGGTCCGTTAGCATGGTCTAACCGATAACCATCCACATCAAATTCTTTCAGCCAATACTGCCCAACCGAACACATCCAATCCCGTGCAATGGGATTTTGCAAATTGATGTAGGGCATCGCCGCAGACCCAAAAAATGTTTTATAGCCCTCTGGGGAATCATCAAAGACAAACCAGTCGCGGTATTGGCTGTTAGGGTTATTCAGCGCATCCATAAAATAGGCATTTTGATTCGAGATATGATTACATGCCAAATCCAGAACCACCCGAATTCCCCTTTTATGCGCCGATTCAATCACCGCACGCATAGCATTATCACCGCCCAAGCGAGCTGATGTTTTGAAATAATCGCTGATGTCATATCCATGATGCGAGGGACTTTCAAAAGTTGGGGTGAGCCAAATGCAATTAATCCCCAAATCTGCCAGATAATCCATCTTATCACGCACACCCCATAGTGTGCCACCAAACGGCTGGCGCAAATCGGATGTTTGCAACCATTCGCGCCCATCCCCTGCATAAAAACGGTCTACAAAAATTTGGTAAATCACCGCCGATTTTACCCATTGGGGGATCGGATGCTCCGAGATATGCAACGTGAACGTTTTGCCCACCGCATCGCCAATCGGGGGCAATGGTGGCACAGATTCACCCCTAAAAAATGCACCTGCGGCGCGTTCTGTGGTGGCTTTTAATTCAGGGTAATCGGCAAAGGCTTCTGTGCCGTCATCAGTCCACGCGCTAATACGATAACGGATGATGGTATTATCAGATTGTGCGGGGATTCTAGCCGTCCATTGGGCATTATAACCCCATGTAATCGAATCCCATAAATAATCATGTTGTTCAAATTCAATCACATGCCCATTTTGTGCGATGCCCCAATTACCCGCAGGGATTGAGCCATCAGTCGTATAATAACAAGCCACATGGCGGGCGGGGAAATCATGTCCTATCGTGACGAATAAGCTAATTTCTTGATTCGGTTGGGGGATGAGCGGGGCAATTTCGCGCCCGTGTTGCACGCCCAACCGTGCCAACTGATGATGGAGTTGGCGTAATTCGGGTGTGGCGAGTGTGCCAAAAATAAATTCCATACGATTTACCTTTCGATAAAAACAAAGACACGGCACAAAACCGTGTCTTTTGAATAATCAGTTGTCCATACACAGCAAAAGAATTAGCCTTTCACCGCGCCCTGAGTGAGACCGCCCACAATTTGGTCTTGGAGTGCTAAGTACACAACAACAACAGGAACAGCGGCAACTAAAGCACCTGCGGCAAACTTGCCCCAATCCCGATTGAAGTCGGCATTGATAAAATTGAACAAGCCAACCATCAGTGTCCAGCTTTCGCGGTCACGCAATAACACCCGTGCCAAGACGAACTCATTAAATGTGCCGATGAATGATAATACGGCGACAACGGCTAAAATGGGTCGAATTAACGGGAAGATGAGCAACCAATAGGTTTGGGCATGAGTTGCACCATCCACCATAGCCGATTCGTCAATATCACGCGGGACAGAATCGAAGAAACCCTTCATCAGCCATGTATTAATCCCCATCACACCGCCCAAATAGACCAAAATCAGCCCGCCTGCACTATTCAACCCAAAGAAATTGAGCCAATTCCAATCAATAAACGACAAGAATGGCATCGCTTGGGGAATAATCACCGCAAGGCGTGATACTTGGCTGAGGATGATGAATAACGACACCATCGCCAACAAATTGGGGAAAACTTGGATGAGCAAAATGCCCAGTAATAAACTACGACGACCCTTAAAGCGGAAACGCGAGAACGAATAGGCACTCAGCGCCGTAATCATCACACCCAGCACCGTTGTTACCGATGCAACCACAAATGAATTCAAAATCCAATTCCAAAACGGATAAATTTCGAGTTCATCCACTAGCAACGCGCGGAAATTATTCAGTAACTCTGATGGGTCATCCACATTTGGAATAAGGGAGCGTGTTGAAAGTGTCCCTTCTGGATTGATGGCAGATGCCACAACAAAAACAACTGGGAACAAGGCAAAAATAATCGCAATGACAATAATCGTCATCCGAAAAGTGATGCTAAACACCTTTTCGCGTTGGCTCATCACCATTGCGGATTTTTGTTTATCACCTGTTCCACCACTCGACATAGTCGCTTGATTAGACATTTTCACCTACCTGTTCCCATGTCTTGGTATAACGATATTGAATCAGCGTCACGATTGCGACAAGCACAAAAATGATGATGGTAATTGCCGCCGCATATCCATAATCTGCCCCACCCTGACTATTGCCAAATGCCAACCGATAGGTATAACTGATGAGAATATCGGTATAGCCTGCGGGGACAGGTGAATTAGCAATCGGTGGATTACCAGCAGTGAGGGCGGCAATCAACATATAGTTATTGAAGTTAAACACAAATGAACCAATCAGCAATGGTCCCAATGTCACCAACAATAACGGCAATGTGATGCGCCAGAAACGTTGTTGCGGGTTTGCACCATCCACAGCCGCGGCTTCATACACTTCTGAGGGGATAGCTTGTAACGCCCCGCTACTAATCAACATCATGTATGGATAGCCGAGCCACAAATTCACGAGGATGATGGCAACTTTTGCCCATACTGGGTCGGCAAACCACGGGATGCGTGTGCCTGTAATATCAAAAATCAAATTGGTCAAGAAACCCAAGTTTTGATTCAACATCCCTTGCCAAACCAAAATACTGATAACGCCCGGTATGGTGTATGGGATGATGAGGAGCGAGCGAATCAATTTGCGACCGGGGATGGCAGGGTCATTCAAAATCAGCGCCATAAACAGCCCAACGGTAAAGGTTGTTAATACAGAAAGCGCCGCAAATACCACCGTCCAAATGAAAATATCCAACATCGGACCGCGTAAGGCGGGTTCGGTAACAAACCGTGTGAAATTATATGTACCCACATTCACACGATACCCAGGAGATAATGAATCGCCTTGTGCCGATGTGAAGAAACCACAAACGGGTCCAATTGCACCTTCTGGAATATCACATACATCATCCGCCACATATTGCTTATTGTTATCGGCAAGGTCGGTGAAGGTTTGGGTGGCTTCGTCATATTGATAACGCAAAATATATGGACGACCCACTGTCGAGGTATCTTTCACACCCAATGTATCGCCTTCTGTACCAAAATAATCAAAACTCACGGTTTGTAAGAACGAAATGCCTGCCGTGCGTTCCGATTCGCTAATCAATTGGGTATATCCATCATAGGTAGACGGAATAAAACCAGTCGGGCGCACCCGTGAGGGATTATTGACCAATGTAATTTCATTGGGAATACCAATATAGGCGGCAAATTGTGCCGAACCAGCACGTTTTGGATTATTCCCATTACCAAGCCAAATGGCAATCGTATTTGGGTCGCCATCTTTGGCATAAAATTCAATGGCGTTAAAAGTAAATCCATAAACACGGTCTATAGCAATCCGTTGTTCCAAATCCACCACAAAACGGTCGGAATCGCTAATCTGACCAACTTTGAGCAACCCTGTCTCATTACCTAAAACCAGTGATTCATCGGGCAAACTGGATGTGCGCTTAAAATCGCCAATGCTTTCAGGCAACCCTGATGTCAAATCTCTGAGGACAATATTAAGGGTATTTAATTCAGGCGAGATATTACCACGATTATCTTTAAGGGTAAGCGTTTGAATGGGTTGATTGGGCAATGCTAATAAGGCACGATTCGGCTCAGTAGAACCTAATTGAATCATCCACAGGGCATATTCCGACCCATTAGAATACACGGTCACATCAAAATAAGCATCAATACCCGCCCCTGTACTTTGTTGGTCATTGACCAATGCTTGTTGTGGGTCATAAATAAAGCGGGCGCTTAAATCAATGGGTTGGAAAAGCACATCACCCAGTGGTCTCGGATATTCAAGGCTGTTGATGCCCGCTAACGCATTCCAATCTTCAATCCGAGTAAACCCAGTTAAGGATGGGACAATCGAATCTGGATTACCAATTGTCAATTGGTCGCCATCTTCAACACCCAATGATAACGATGACAGGGCTTCGGCTTGTTCGGCGATATTTTCCACACGGGTAAAAGCACCTATACTGGAGGGGATTGTTTCGCCTTGTGGATAGGTAATTTCAAGTCCTTCAGCCAATCGTGGCAAATTACGCCCTTGAAAAAACACGGTTTCGGCTATGGGCATATTGGGGAAAGCATATAAGACATTTCTGCCATTATCTTTGAATACCCACAAACCATAAGAAGTGCCATCAAAATAAACTTGAACATCGCTATAATTTGTGCCTGTTTGGGTATCAAATAATTCTGCTGTATTGGGGTCAAATAAATAGCGTGAAGAAGCCTCTGAATAACCAAGCGTATTTCTATCAATAACAACAGGTGCTTCACCGGGCAATACAAACAGGGTCTGCCCTGCATCATCCACCAGCCACAACGCATATTCAGAGTCGTTTAGTTGGAATGGCACCCACTTATAAGTCGTGGCGCTATCAGGAACATAACCACGCGCTTTGATAATATCAACCACCCGTTCTTTTACAAACAAATTACCATCACCATAATTGGTAAAAGCCGTCTGAACGGTGAGGATAATGGGGTAAATCACAAGTAGCGAAGCCAACATAAGCCCCGGTGTCATCCATTTTAGTGGATATAAACTAGGCACCAATACAAAGACATTTGCCATAATCGTAATCAGGGCAATTGTCACCGCCAAACCACCCGCCCCGTCATAAAAGAAGCCGTAAATGAGTATTAGCGCAAAACCGTCTAATAACATCAAACCGCCATATTTTAAGACGATGCCGATGATTTTCATCAGTCCATTTGTGTTTGAAACAGCAAGGTCTCCTTGCGGAGACCTTGCTGTATTAGTCGTAGTGACCATAATTGATATTCAACCTAAAATTAGCAATCAGTTTGTTGATTGACGCTGTCGCTGACCAAACCAATGTTTTGGTCAAAGGTGAATGTAACGGCGGTTTCTTCTGCCAATGACAGGGCGATATTATCACCACCAGCGGCGCAAGCGGCACCAAAGTTCACATCCCAACCACCGTTGAGGGCAACTTTGTATTCATATTCGCCTGCTGGCAAGGTGAAGGTGGCTTCATAGATACCATCACCAACGAAGGTCAATTGGCTAAGGGTACAAGCGGGGTCCCAATCACCTGGGCAACCGACTTTGCTTTGAACTGTACCAGCAACCACAACCACATCGCTCATGCCCATGCCTGCTTCGAGTGCATCGGGGTTATTGATGCTATCGGCAATAGCTTTGGTTTCGTCATTATAGCTGAACATGACTTCCATTTCTTCGGGGACGCTGAGGAGGATGTTTGCACCACCGGGTTCACCATTCGCGCCATAATTTTCGTCCCAACCGCCACCGAGTGCTATTTTGTATTCATATTCACCTGCGGGCAGGGTCACAGCAAAGGTATAGATACCATTACCGCTATCAACCATTTGGGTCACGGTACAACCTGGGTCCCATTCACCTGGGCAACCCGCTTCGTCTTGCAAATTACCAGCAATCACAACCACTTTACTGGTGCTTGCACGTAAAGCAATCGCATCTTGAATTTGTTGAACAGCATTGTTCATCGATTCAACGGGGTCAGCATCTTGGCTGATGAGGGTGAGGTTATTGCCCCAACCTGCCCACACAGAACCCATTTCGGGGATGGTTGGCATTGGCACAGTCACAGCACCAGCGGCTTCAAAGAATGCCATATTGGGGTCTGGATTCACCACACCAACAAACGCTGGCAGGCGTGAGGTCAGGCGTTGCATCACATCTAATGTGGCAACAAAGTCAAACAGGAAGGTTTCGGCATTCAATTTTTGGTCGCTAAACGCACTAATCACAAAACCTTGACCACCTTTGAATGGTGCGCCAACTTCGCTAATGCCTTCAGCACCGGGAAGTGGGTCAATGGCATAGGTGAATCCACCAGCTTCGGCGGTTTCGGCAATCCGTTGCGAGAACCAAGGACCGGTAATGAACATGGCGGCATCGCCTGTTTCAAACAAATCGAACACTTCGTTATCGCCAATGTTTTGTGGCATCAAATCTGCCAAATACATTTCAGACAACCATGTAGCGGCGGCGAGACCACCTTCGCTATTCAAACCAATATCTTGTACATTTAAGGTAAGACCACCATCATCCGACCCAAAGACATAACCACCAAAAGCGGAAAAGATGGGGAATACATGATAGGGATTACCAGTGTGTGCCACGAAACCATACAGTTTACCATCGGCAACCAATTGTTCGCTGATAGCACGGACTTCTTGCCATGTTGTGGGGGCTTCTGGAACAAGATCCACGTTGCGGATGAGCGCCACATTTTCGAGGTTATATGGCAATGCCCATAATTGACCATCATATGTGAACAGTTCAATCCCCAGCGGGACGAAATTCGCTTCCAATTCACCTAATTCAATAGGAACAATGGCGCTATTCACAACCAATTGACCTAATGTGTCGTGTGCCACAATCATCAAATCGGGACCTTCACCAACGGGACCAGCGACCAACAATTGGTCACGCGCATCGCCAAGACCCATTTCTTGAACTTCCACTTTAACACCAAATTGGGCTTCAAAATCGGCACCCAATTCAAGAAGCAGTGGAGCGCGTTCTGCGTCTGCCCAAATCAAGAGGGTATCTTGGGCGGCAACAGGAGCAAGGCTAACCAAAATAGATACAATTACTAAAACTAAACTTAAACTAAGGAGCTTGATGCGTTTCATTTAAGCGAATCCTTTCAAAATGGTTAAATACATTAGCCAGACATTATTTTCTGCCAACAGATGATATTATAGACTAACCCCACATTAGCGCCAAAATGAATACAAGGTTAAAATTGTGCAAATGTCACAAACTTATCCACAAAAATGAGAAATACTCATTTTTCGTGATGTTTGTCATGGGGGTAAATCTTCCACAAATAGTCCCATGTATATAATCCGGTATGATGCCCATCATCCCAAGTGGGTTGAATGGCATAATTACCAATCAATTGCAAATCTTTGACGGTATATGACCGCTTTGGAAGTAAAACCAAAATATTATCGGGGTCGTGCGCCGCCCCCATATTCTGATGCCCACCCCGACATTCCACACACGGGCACGCCTCGCGCAATTGCGATAACGGATACCGACACACACGGTCATCAATATTCCATATAATTTCCAAATAGCCCTCGGTCTTATTGAGGGCTATATTCTTAGGGTACGGTTTCATGTTCATGCCGATGGTGTACCTTCTGGGGTTGCTTCGGGTGTCACTTCTGCGGTCGCCTCAGCTTCGACCGCCTCTGTCGCTTCTGGTGTAATTTCAATAACGGGGGTTTCTTCAACAACAGGTTCATTATGTTGTTCTTCTTCAATCACCACTTCCGATGTCGCTTCAAGTGTGGGCGAAGCAGGTGTGCTGGCAGTGCCAACCGCAAGCAAAATAATGAGTGTGAGCAACACAATCAAAATGGTGGCAATCAATACGCCTGTGATAACAATCACATAGGATGGCATTCCGCCTTCTTTTTGTTCTTCCATGCTTATCATTCTCCTTATGATATGGGTGTTATTAAAAACACTAAAAGTCTACCCAACAATTGACACAATTTTAATCCCTAGTCCAAATTGTTCCAATTTTCACACCTAATATTTAGGAATCCCACGAATCCCCACTGATAAATCGAACACCGCTTGCAACTCGTCATGGCTTTGATACAATCAGATTACTGTACACTTTATTTGTAATGCCGATAAGTTTGGGAGATGATGATGCCCTTTCGCGCTACTGCCTTATTTTTATTCGCCATGCTATGCCTCACTGTCATTTTGGTGGGATGTCAACAACGCCAAGTCACAGAATTTTTGATGGAAGTTACCCGTGAAGTAACTCGTGAAGTGACTGTGATTGTCGTTGCAACCGATACCAATGCTCAAGTGGTTAGTTCAGCTACCCCCACCCCACCCCCCACCATTCCTGTTGCGACATCCACATCCGTCCCTGCCACCCATACACCAAGCCCTACTTTAGATATATTCCCAACACCACTTTTGGCGCAAATTATTGTCGCAGAACAACCCTTTGAAAATGGGCGCATGTTTTACATTCAGCCACAAGATGAAATTTGGGTTATGATTTATGAAAATGCAGAAGGTACTTCTGGGCAATGGCGCTTTTATCCCGATACATGGGAAGAGGGCATGACCGAATTGGATACCAGCATCGCCCCGCCAGAAGGACGCTACCAACCAGAACGCGGTTTTGGCATGTTATGGCGCGATAATGTCGCTGTGCGTGATGCGCTCGGTTGGGCATTAGATACAGAATATGGTCATGTCACCAATTATGAATTTCATGCTGGTGGTATGATTGTCAATAATGCGTATGTCGCGGGTCCGGGTTATCATATCCTAACCAGTCGTGATGGTTTTAATTATGTATTTCAACAATCTGATGGTACTTGGCAACGTCAATCTTAACCTGAAAGGCGATGGGTAAATGCACACACTAACAAACGAAATTTCATTCATCAAGTCGTTACAGTTGGCGGCAGATGCCCGTCTGAGCAAAGTGAATTACACCGATGACCATATCTGGGACTGGGTGTTTGAAGATGAAAAACTGGCACCACTCACTTTACGCACCCGTTATGGTGGCAGGGTTGGACGTGTGAGCCTCATTCCCCAATGGATACATAGTGGGCGCACCATCGGTACACCCCAAACCTATGCCAAAGCACCGCGCTTAACCGCCTTTGCGCCTGCCTTTGCCCGTGCCGAAGGCGCGATTACATCCACATTGAGCCTCATCGCCGAATATTGGGTGATGGAATCCAATGCGGTAGGTGGACGTTTCACCATCAGCAATACAGGTGCAGTATCCGAAACACTAGAATTATCACTTATGGGTGATATTCTGCACGATAAAAAGACTGATTTAGCCATCATCACACTCATCTCACAATCTCATGCGTTGTCATTAGGGCGCTATGCCAATTTAGAGCCGATTGTCATGCTCGAAAATGCCCAAGCAAAAGCACAAAGTGGTAAAGCGCAACCCATCATCACATCTAAATTGACCATCGAAGCAGGTCAAAGTGTGCGTGTGCGTTTCGTCCATGCGGGATTGAATCGGATGGGTGATTCGCTCAATCGCGCCATGTATTGGCTAGAACAAAATTGGGATGAGGCATTTGCAACCATCGAAAAAGCCAGTCAATCCATCCCTTCCATTCAAACAGGTGATGCCAATCTGGATACACTCATCGCGTTATCCTATCATCACCTGCTCCAAGCCTTCATATCCCCCACCAACACCCTGCCTCATGCTTCATTTGTCGCCACCCGTCAAAGTGAGCGCGGATATAGCGCACGGGGTGATGGGAATGATTTTGACCGTAGTTGGAATGGACAGCCCGCACACCTCGCCTATTTAGTATCACTTGCCATCTCACCCATATCGGCAGAATTAGCACAAGGGGTACTCAAAAATTTCTTAGCGACACAAACACATGATGGCAAGGTAGAGATAAAACCCAGCCTTGCGCCACAGCCACCCAGTGAACGCCACCTTTGCCCACCCATTTTAGCCCGTATGGCATGGCATATTTATCAGTACACCGAAGATAGAACTTTCCTAGAAGAAACCTTCCCCAAATTGCTCCGCTTTTATCAAAAATGGGTCGAAAGTGATATTGACCAAGATGCGATGCCCGAATGGGAACATGAGCGCCAAATGGGTTATGTGTTCTTCCCAACCTTTGGCAATAATCAGGCATGGGCGCAAAATGTAGATATTCGCATCACAGAATCGCCTGATATGGCGACTTATATGATTTCAGAAACGATTTATCTGTCTTATATATCACATGTATTGGGCAAAACCGATGGTTATGGGCTACTGAACAAAATCACCAAACTTCAAGCCTTTTTAGAAAAATTATGGCGCGAATCGCTTGGGCGCTACAGTTATCAAGACCGTGATACCGACCTTGCTACTCCATATATCCCGATTTTTATGGAACTGCCCGCCGATGAGCGCGTGCCTGTCGCATTATCATTAGAAGATGCCGCGCGGATACAAGTCCATCTCATTGGTGGAACAAGTCAAGCCCCAAAAGCGACATTACATATCACAGGAACAGCACCTAATGGCGACCCACTACATGAACGCGCCGATGTAAAAAGTCATTTTATCTGGGGATATGGCAACGGATTTTATACCAGTCGCAATTTATTCAAGACAGTAGATGAAGTCTATTTTGAAGGCGTAAGTCGTGTTTATAAATTCACGGCACATACGGTTGATTTCAGCCGTCCCGATATTAACGGATTGTTACCCCTCGCACTAGAAGGTATCCCCGAAAATCGCGCCGAATCACTCATCAAATTACTCACCGACCCCGCCCAATTTTGGCGCAAGAGTGGAATGAGCATTGTCTCTGCCAAAGACCCGAATTATGACCCGTCTAGCGCGGTTGGTGGTGGTGGTGTGTGGTCATATTGGACAACCCTCATCGGCGAAGGCTTAATCGAATATGGACGTGCCGATATAACCACCCAAATGATACAAAATCTCCTCAAAACCCAATTAACTGCCTACCAAGCCAATGGGTATTTCAGCGAGTTTTATCATAGTGACCAACCACAAGGCTGTGGCGAAAAGCATCACTTAGGTGGCATTGTGCCGTTATATTTGTTAAATCGTGTGTTAGGAATACAAATTTTTGATGAACGGCGTGTTTTCGTCAGTGGGAAATTGTTTTGGGGACGTGAAATCACCATAACCCAACACGGTGTTACCATCAACCGCACTAATGATGAAGCCCACATCACCTTCCCTTCGGGTTATACAACAACAATCACCATAAAAGATGCGGGTGAAGTTGTAGAAGATACAAATGCGCCTATCATCCCCAAAATGCCGATGGAACCGCATTTTCCACCACAACTCGATGCGCCAAATGAAACAAAGCGGGTTATAATTCAAGTAGATATAGAACCTGATGAACCGATTTCTTAATATCATGTAGACAAAATTATGACAGACACAATCGCGCCTCACAGTAGTCAGAATGAGTTTATTTTCCTCAGCACCTCTGATGGTATCATCACGGCATCAGAGGGAATTGTCGAAAAAATTAATCCAGCAGGCGCAGGGATGTTGGGCATTATGCCCGAAGATGTCATCGGCAAACCTGTTAAAAAGGCATTTGAAGCCAATCCTGCCCTTGTTAGCCTATTTACGCGAACAGGCGAACATTCTCTCGATATTCGCCTCCCGCGCAGACGGTTGGCAGTTGGCATTGCCAATACACTGGCAGATGAATCACGTATCGTCATTTTGCACGATGTGACAGAACGACGTGATTTAGAAAGCCGTAGAGAAGCCCTCATCCGCGCTTTGAATCACGACTTGCGGAATCCCATCACAGGTATTTCAGGTTTTGCCGATTTGGTCGTCAAATTTGGTGATTTGAACGAACAACAAGCTAAATTCATCACCCGCATCAAGCAAACAGCCATCAAAATTCATGATGTTATCAATACATTGGTCGATTTGGCATGGATTGAGGCGGGTATGCCGTTGATGTACCAACCGATTCAATTGCGCGACATTATCAACAAAGCCGTCAAGCGGTTAGTGGGTATCGCCCAAGAACGCAAAATCATCATCGTCAGTTCAGTACAAAATCCCATGCCAATTATCATGGGCGATGCAGAACGGCTTGAACAAGTGGTGTATAACCTGCTCCATAATGCCATTTTATATTCGCATACCGAACAAACCGTTGCCATTCATGCGTGGGGCAATCAAGACAAAGTCTATTGCAGTGTTGCAGATAGGGGCATCGGCATTTCGGATGACGAAATAGATATGGTATTTGACCGCATGTTTCGGTCACGGAGTGAAGTGGTGCGAAATATTCCGGGCGGGGGATTGGGTCTCACACTTGCCCGTACCATCGTCCGCCGTCATGGAGGCGATATTACCGTCACCAGCCATTTCGGAGAGGGTAGCACCTTTACATTAATCATTCCAACGGTTGCATCAGAATCGAAATCGGCATGAAGCACGCTTTTTGGCTTGTTGGATGGTTATTATGCCTATTGGTGGCGTGTACCCCCACCCCGCCTCCAAATACATCTGGCTTAACCATTGCCACATTTGACCCCAACGCGCCCAATCCAGAAATCACACCATTCGTTCAACCATCCCCCACCCCGCTCACATTAGAACGATGCACCCCCGATTCAATAGACCGCGCACTTGCCATCATCCCCACTTATACCCCAAGTGCAGGCGCATTCATCACCATTCAAAACGGTCAATTGTGGCAAACCGATAAACCGTACCCTGTGTATGGCATTAATTACTACCCGCGAGATTACCCCAACCACCGATTTTTGACCGAGATGGATGTTCCCGCCATTGATTTTGAACTCGATTTGATGCGCGTCAATGGATTAAACACCCTTCGCATTTTTATTCGGTATCAAGATTTATTCGCGTGCGAGGCAGATGGCACAATCCCACGCCCCGATAATTTGCTCCGCTTAGACCAATTCATCCAAACCGCAGGGGCGCGGGGTTACAAGTTGATTGTCGTATTGCATCACGACCCCGCTTGGGATGAATATCCGTTATATGCCATGCCACCGCACATTACCGCCCAAACTGCATATATCGCACGCCGTTATGCTGATGAACCCATTATCATGGCATATGATATACGTGATGCGGGGGACACAGATTATCGTCAATATCGTAAAACGGCGGTGTTACGCTGGTTAGATGCGATGCGTGCGATATTGGATGAATACGCGCCGAATCAACTCATTACTGCCACTTGGATGACTGATATAACCGATACGATTCCATATGTGGATTTTATCAGTTTTGGGCATTTTGATGATGTGGAGTCGTTACGCCAAAAAATTGCCATTTTGCAATCGGTGGCAGGAGATAAGCCCATTTTGCTGTCATCAGTGGGTTATGCGACCTATGAGATGGATGAATTGGCGCAACGTGAAGCCATTTATCGTGCCATAGAAGCGGTGCAACGCAATAACTTGGCGGGTTGGGTCATCTGGACGGCATTCGATTATCCCCTCACAGCCATTTGCCAAGACCCCAATTGTCCCGCCGCCGATAACCCCTCGAATCGGTTTGGGATATGGAACACCAGTTATTTTCCCAAACGGGCGCTGGATGCCATTCGGTTGGCAACAGGCGTTGCACAAGAAGGATAAAATAAAAAGGGGCTGATTTAGCCCCTGCAACGACACTTTTCACACAGGATATTTTGGTTCACAACGGCATGATGCGCCGTATATCACCCTCTTTATTTTTTGCTGTCAATATCACCTTGATATTTCAGGGCTTCGCTACCCTCTTCACCCGAAGAAATGCGAATCACATTATCTACAGGCAACACAAAAATCACACCATCACCAGAATCACCACTAAAAGCGGCTTTTTTGATGGCTTCAACCGTTGCTTTGACATTGTGTTCACTCAAGATAATATTAACTTGTATTCTCGGCAACATATCCACTGTATATTTGCCAGTACGTCCTTGAATCACCATCCCTTTACCGCGTCCACGACCACGTACAGGGAAGGTATTCAACCCAACGATGCCAATATCAGACAGAGCTTTTTTGACATCTTCAAATTTATCTGTGCGGATGATTGCTTCAATCTTCTTAATCATGTTCTTCATTCCCCTTACGATAGATGTTGGGGGCAAGTGAAGCCTTGCCCCAGTAGATAGTTTAGACGGTTATTCTTTGGTGACGATTTGCATGGGTAACACATCGGGCCACAAACTGGCTTGGTGTTCATAGGCATCAATACCGATGGTATCTGCCACTTTATCCACACGCAAGCGGTTAGCGGCTTTAAGTGCACCAAACAACAAGAAAGATGTCACACCAACCCATAAAATAATTGCACCCATTCCAACCACCTGTGCAATCAGTTGGTCTGCGCTACCACCTACCAATAAGCCCGCACCTGTACCAAAAGCATCATTGGCAAACAAGCCGATGGCGATAGTCCCCCAAATACCATTGGCACCATGTACCGCAAATGCGCCTACGGGGTCATCAATTTTGAGCGATTCGATAAATTCAACTGCCAATATCACTAAAAGACCACCAACAGCGCCAATAATCACAGCAGAACCGGGCAACACATAAGCGCATGGTGCGGTGATGGCAACCAACCCAGCCAACGAGCCATTGAGAGTGAACGTCAAATCCCAACGCCCGGTGCGGAAATAAACCGTGAATAGGGCTACCATAGCACCAGCACCTGCCGCCAGTGTGGTATTAAGAGCAACCAACCCAACCAAACCACCATCACCCATAACCAAGGTTGAACCCGGATTAAAGCCATACCAACCAAGCCACAAAATCATTGTGCCTAATGTTGCTAATGCCATGTTGTGTGGTGGCGGGAATTCGCCAAATTTACGGTTGGGGCGCGGTCCCAACATCCAAGCACCAGTAAGCGCGATAATGCCACCTGTCGCATGAACAACGGAACTGCCCGCAAAATCCCAGAATCCACCAGCGGCTATCCAACCACCGCCCCAAACCCAGTGAACAACCACAGGATAAATGAACGCACCAACGACAATTGTGTAAATAATCTTGGCAACAAAATCTGTCCGTTCAGCCATCGCGCCAGTTGCAATTGTGCCAGCAGTGGCGGCAAAAGCATATTGGAAGAAGAAGAAGGATAACACGGTCAGACCAGTCCAACCCATCGCTTCATTCACCTCACCCATGAAGAAATATCTCACCGATGCGCCATCGGGGCTACTCACAATTTCAAAGGCTTTAGCGAGGAAGAAATTATCAGTACCTATAAAACCACCCGCGCTTGTGCCAAAGGCGATACCAAACCCAACCGCCCAAAAGCTAATCGCCGTAATGATTGCATCGGCAAAGTTTTCGAGCAATGAATTCACCACACCTGTTTGGCGGATGAGACCCGCTTCAAGTAAAGCAAAACCTGCTTGCATGAAAAAGACCAAAAAGCCTGCAATAAATACCCACAGGGTATTAACAGCAACTGTGGTATCAGAAATAGCGGTTAAAGCATCTGCCAACGTTGGCTCGGCTTCTACCGCCTCAACAACTTCTGAGGATTCTTCAATAACTTCTGTTGAATCTGTTGTGGTAGATTCATCTGTAACAACAACTTCTGCTGTTGGCTCTGGTGTTGGCTCTGGTGTAACATCTTGTGCACTCGCCACACTTGCAATAGTCAGAACTATCGTCCCAATTAATAACGCTAACAAACTACGACGGATTTTTCTCATGCTTTTGTTCATACGATTCCCCTACAATTCACGAATAAGAGAGTCACGATATTCGATTGGTAGTTTATGCCAATGTTAAATCGCTCCACAGTTCGCTTTTAGCCAAATTATGGTGAATTTTTTAGGTAAATTGTGACAAAAAAGTACCAAGATACTACTCGTGCGAAAAAAGGCACAAACGCCTTGTGCAAATTACGACAAATAAATTTTGTGTTTTATAAAGAGAGGAGTGGCGGATAAAACCGTTTTTTATCCGCCATGAGGGGTAAAACTATTTATTTTTCGGCTAAAACAGCGCCTTCATACCGCGCAAAAATGCGCCGATAGGCTTCTGATGAGGCTAATAAATCATCATGATTGCCTTGTGCAACGATTTTTCCACGCCGTAGCACTACAATATGGTCTGCCCAACGGATTTGTGACAAGCGATGGGTGATAATGACTGTTGTGCGCCCTTGTGAAGCCGTCCAAATGGCACGCTGAATTTTATCTTCAGTGGCACTATCTATGGCGCTGGTACTATCATCCAATATCAAGATAGGCGGATTTGTCAGAAATGCACGAGAAAGTGCAATCCGTTGGCGTTGTCCGCCACTCAATGTCACCCCGCGTTGCCCAATGATGGTCTCATACCCTTGTGGAAAACTCATAATAAAATCGTGCGCTTGGGCTTTTTTGGCGGCATCTTCAATATCGGCTTGTGTGGCATCGGGTTTGCCAAAAGCGATATTTTCGGCAATTGACCGACTAAACAAGAAAATATCTTGTTCAATAATGCTAATCTGCGACCGCAACCGTGCCAAATCCCACGCACGCACATCTACCCCATCAATCAAAATGCGCCCCTTATTGGCATCATAAGTGCGGTTAATCAATTTGGCGATGGTACTTTTACCCGCGCCCGTCTGCCCAACAATCGCAAGCGTCTTATTCGGCGCAATGGTGAACGATACATCACTGAGTACCATCGCAGAATTGGATGTATAGGCAAAATCTACCCCTTCAAACCGAATTTCACCTTGTATCGGCTCATGATGCCCCTGTGAATTTTGGTCTAAATCGGCGCGGGTATTGATAATATTCAAAATTCGCCCCGCGCTGGCATATCCCAACGCCAACCGTGATAACGAATTGAGCGATGTGAATACCGGAAACCCAAACAAACCGACTAAGGTGGTATATGCCACAATATCCCCCACCCCAATCATGCCTTGTTGATACAAAATAGCAGAATGAATGAAGGATGCGACTACAGCCAACCCAAATAACAAGTTTGAGAGATATTGCGCCTCAATCCGACCTTGTTTAATGAAAAAATCGCGCACCGCATCAGCAGATTGGTTAAAATGCTGGCTTTCGCGTGCTTCTTGCGCCGCCCCTTTGACCACCTGTAACCCGTCTATCGTCTCTGCAAGGCGGGCATTCATCCGTCCAAAGCTGGCGCGGACACTTTGCGCCACAGGGTGCATCTGGCGCACATACCGATATTGCACAATCGTATGCAATATCACAAACACAAGCGGGATGATGAGCAAATCAGGATGAATCAGGGGCGCTCCAATCAGTGGCATAAGCAAAAACATGCTCGACCCCAGCAATAAATTCACACCCGGATTCATAAAAAAATTTAATTCCCGAACATCGTTTGTCACCCGTGCCATAATTTCACCGACAGGCATCAAATCATGAAAAGTCATGCTTTTACCCAATAGGCTGGCATATAATTCATCACGCACATCGCGTTCAATTCGTTGCCCAAATGTCTCTGATGACGCATTCCGCATCAATTGCAAAACGGCACGGATGAGTTGCGACACCACAATCATCACCGCGCAATACCATGCCACATCCATCGCCCATCGGGTGGGCGCAACCATCGGAAATTGGAGTGAGATGGTATCTAATAATGGTGATTGTGCGCTGAAGGCATTGAACGAAATCCCCGTATAATAAGGGATGACAGCGGCAAGCACAGCATTGCTCAATGCACCGATGAATAAACTAATAATGAGTAAAGGTTGCCTCATCACATGCGACAAAATATAACGGGCGGGGTTGGAAAAATTGGATTTATACCGAGATTTGATGACAAATTCAGCCGACATAAGCACCTAAGTAGGGTATCAAAAATAAATATCACACGTTTCGATTGTAGCCCAAAGTGTTAGCCCATATAAGACCACTTGTTCACGGTGGATTAATCTGTATCGTGACTGGCAATATGGCTATATCTTCACCATCCGCGAGTACCCCATTCACCAATGTACCATCATCCCCAAACCGATATACCCGCACAAATAGTTGATAATTCCCAACAGGTAAATCAATCGGGAGGCGCAAAGCCCGATTATCTTGCACAGAAGCGCCAATTTCAAACGTGTTGGTGGGCATAAATCCACCCATCGGGGCGCTATCCATCCCTTGTGCGCGGATAAATCCGGTTTCATCTGCTAAAAATAATGCCACTCGATAATCATGGGGAATAGCATCATTTTGCGACCATGCTAATGATATGGGCAAAATGCCACCTATAGGATAAGTATCGCCATTTGGCAATGTGAACCCATCTAAACGCAATCGCTCATCAAATACGAAATTCGTGGCGATTTGGGGCGGGTTTTGCGGATTGGGGGCGCGGGTGGTGGCATATTCCAAAAGACGCACGGTTGCATCATCTGTACCAGTCGGCACTTCGCGGATGAGATAATAATAGTGTGTCAAATAGCGTTCTACAGGACGGATTGACCATGGCAAAAATGGGCTTGTTTCCATCAATACCCATAAACGCGGACGACTGACCATGAGTGCATCAATCAAATCAGTCGCATTTGGCGCGAGTAATTCCCGCACATCATCCGACACAACCAACGGCGTTTGCTCAAAACTACCCCGTTCACCCGGTGACGATTGCACCGATACCACCCGCACGTTATCAAATGGGCGGTAATTCATAAAAAATGGCACGTACAGGGGGTCACTCAGGAGCAAAATATCGCCATCAACCTCTTGCTCATCTAAAATATCTGAAACGGCAAATAAAGCGGGTTTATCCCCAAAATGGGCGGGGTCAGCATTAAAATCGAGGGCAAAGACCAACAAAATAAATACAGGGATGCCAAATACGACTATTTTTAATAACCAGTTCAATCGTTTTGTATTCAACAGCACCCACATACATACAACCATGATGAAAATGGCAATCAGTGGGATGTAAAAAGAATCTAGGGTCGGGTTTTGTGACGCTTGTCGAACCCAAATAAAATCGAGGGGTGTATTGCCAAACAATTGGCTCATCAAAACAGGGCGCGAATATTGAAGCAAATTGAGGCTCGGTAGCCATGTCGTGAGTTGATTCGATTCGGGGGGTAATAAGGTGGGGTAGATGCGCCAATCGAATGCCACATGAATGAATTGCGAATATAAACTGATGATGACTAACACGCCTGTGATAATCGCTAACCAACGGGGAGGACTACTGATGAGGCGGTCAATAACAGGTAATATCAGGATGGTTAAAAATGGGATAAGTGGAATCAAGAAGCGTGGTGGCAGTGTTGCGCCACCAAACCAATGTTCACCGGTCGTCATGGCATGACCGACCACTATGCCCAAAACACCTATCCATATCCCCCATAATAAACGATATTGCCCCCGTTGAATCAGCCACCATACACCAATCATTCCC
>JALONZ010000106.1 GCA_025454675.1 Anaerolineae bacterium
CAATTCTTTAACCGTCAGCATAGGTGATGCTCCCATTGTGGGTTAATTCGGTGATTCCCCTACGATTATAGCAGATGTATGGCTTGGCAAAAACTATTTTGAAAGATTTTTCTCATACCATCCCAAACCCCGCCAAATCATGATATAACAGAGGCGCTCATCATCGCACCGAGCGCCTTTGTGTTTTTTTGTACCGAAAGGACGAATCATGTCTGAATATGTGACCTTTGAAATGGAATCTACCGATAATCCTGATGTGATGCTCCTCATCACCAACCAAGACCTGACGCAGGATGAAACTAGCGAACATTACCCCACCCCAGAAGATGGTGAAGCGGGGTCGCCGATTGCCCAAACCTTATTTTTTGGGGTGAGTGGCATCCAAGCCCTGACGATTGACAGCAACACGCTCATCATCACACGCCAAGACGATGTGATATGGGAATTGTTGCTGGATGATATTCGCAATACCTTGCGCGACTTTTTCTTATAGGCGCAAGTGAGGCGATTCGCCATCATCATTCGCCAGCGTATAAATCTGATGCAACAGCAGGCGTTGGCGCATCGTGCGACGGGTGAGCAGTGTGACCAGCATGAACAGGCTCATCACCAGCGCCATGAGTTCAATCGGTGGCAAATAAAATTGGAAAATTTGCGGGACGAGCATGGCAACCGCCATCGTCCCAAAGGTGAACGCCAAGATGATGAATGTGCCGATTGGATATAGGCGATACGTGCGCGGATTCCACATATCAATCCCGCACACATTCAGCGAAATGTTCAAGCTATACAGCGTCATGAACAACGTCATGGCATATTGTGCCTGTTTGAGGTCGAATGACCAAAACGCCACCAAAAACATCAGCGCCATGCCACCCGCGCCAAAAAATCCACTGATGATGACATAATCCAGCACATCGCGCCGAAAACTTTGGATGAATTGCGGACGCAACAATCCCAGCGCCATAAATCCACCGGGCATATTGATGGGTCCAAAACCCGACCAGCTAATCTGAATGGCGGTGACGGGGAACGGGAGCGCCATCACCAGCACGAATACGAATAGCAGGGTGTTATAAAAATTTTTAGCGAGGAATAATTTCGCTGTGCCGTATAGGGTTTGTGTGATTTCTGTCCCCTCTTTGAAGGCGAGAGGCAATGTGGACATATTGTTATCCAGCAATACAATATCCGCCACATCTTTACTGATTTGCGCCCCGTCATTCATCACAATGGCAACATCGGCGGCTTTTAGCGCAGGGACATCATTCATGCCATCCCCCACCATCGCCACATATTCGCCTTGTTCGCGCAAACTTTGGATGATGCGCCGTTTGGTATCGGGTTCAACCCGCGCAAACACATCTGCCTCATGCACCGCTTGGGCAAAATGGACATCATCCATCGCATCCAACTCCGCGCCTGTGTAGGCTTGTTGGACATTCATCCCCGCCAATGTCGCAACGGCTTTCACCGTTTGGATATTATCCCCAGAAATGACTTTTGGGCGCACATTTTGGCTGATGAATGAGGCGAGGGTGCTATTGATATTTTCGCGGATTTCATCCCGAATGACAATCAGCGCCACAGGCTGAACCGTTTCGGTATCGAGTGGATAATCGGGCAGGGGTGGCAATTCGGCGCGGGCAAATGCCAACACGCGCAACCCCGCCGCCGATAATTCTATAACTTGGGCATGGGCAGGATGATTCGGCTTGAGGACACGTTCAGGCGCACCCAACACAAAAATCGCCTCACGGAACACCATCGCGCCCCATTTGCGTCCTGATGTGAACGGGATTTCGTATTCTTTTTGTGGGAATTTATCATCAGGGTGAATATCTAAAAATTGGGCGATGGCGGTGGCGGTGGTGTTTTGATGCGACAGGTTGCCGGTATAAATTCGCAAGTCATTGGTGATGTCGTCATAAAATTGGCTACTGATGGGGATAATTTCATTCACAAATAATTTATTCTGCGTCAGGGTGCCTGTTTTATCGAAACATAACACCGTCACATTGGCGATGGATTCTACCGCGTTAATCCGTTGGATGAGCGTGCGGTGTCGGCTAATTTTAATCGCGCCGATGCTGAGTGCCAAAATCGCGGTCAGGATTAACCCCTGTGGCACAAGGCTGGTGGTGAACACGACCATATTCCGCACGGTGTTCAAAAAGCCTATTTCAGTATTGATGCCCGCCATAAATACCATCGGACCCAGCACAAATAACACCAACAGGGTGAAGCGCACAATCACGGCGATATACCGTTGCGTGGGCGTGAGGGTCACTTTATACGTTTTTGCGACGGCGGTCAATTTATTGGCGGTGCTATGTGCGCCCACGCGGGTGGCTTGCATAATCCCCGACCCCGCGATGCAAAACGACCCCGATGTCACAGGGTCATTTGGGGCTTTATACACCGCGTCCGATTCGCCTGTCAGGTGTGATTCGTCAATTTCGAGGCTGTCGGCTTCGATAATCACGCCGTCCACTGCCAACCTGTCGCCAGGAGTGATGAAAATGAGGTCGTCTTTGACCACTTGTTGGTTCAAAACCGTTTGACGTGTGCCATCGCGCAATACATCCGCTTTTTGTGGGGCAAGGCTGGCGAGTTCATTGAGTTTGCGCTTGGCGAGAATTTCTTGAATTGTGCCGATGAGCGAATTGGTCACAACGCTAAAACCCGCAAAGAGGACAGTGAAATAATCTTGGGAGATGAGGACGATGAGGAGTAATACGAATAAGAGCATGTTGAACACATTAAACAAGTTGTCGCGTAAAATTTGTATATAAGTTCGTCCAACACGCGCCTTAAAATAATTCGATTCCCCGCGTGCAATGCGCTGGCGCACGTCACTGGCAGTCAATCCACGCAATGGGGTTGGTATTTTATCCATCATCCAAAAACTTTCTAGTGTGTTAAAATCTGCTTAGTAGTTTACACGCGATTGCCGATTTTATAAAGTCGGGGGGCGATTCTCGCATCCCGCGCTAGGCATCACAACATCAAAAGGATGTACAACATGGGAAATTTGCGCGTCATTGCGATTATGATTGGCTTTTTATTGATTGTCGCTGTATTCACCTATCCCACTTGGCGACCACGCCCTGTTGCAGAAAATACCGAAGATATTTTTCCGGAATTATCTGAAGATTTACGGGATGGGTTTACCAGCCTGCCCCAAGATATTCAAGAAATTTATTTGACCCTGCGTGGCGAAAATGGTCGGATTGCCGCGGCATTGGTCACAGCACGCCTAACCCCCCCAGAACGGCTTATTGAAGATTTGCCCGACATATCGAATGCGCCCCAAATCGCAGGTGGCATATTTGCGCCAATTGTATTACCCGCCGATGAAGTAGACCGCGAATTACCCCCCTATTATCCCTTATATGCGAATGCGCTTGGGGATGTGAAGATTTATCGCTATCCCGATGAACGCAAAATCTTGCGCCTCGAAAATTTTAGCATCGTGAACGGTCCCAATTTGCGCGTTTATTTAGCCGTCCTCACCAATCCGTTGAATACCGAAGAATTGGGGAACACCTATATTGATTTGGGTGCATTAAAATCTAATTCGGGCAACCAAAATTATGACATTCCGCGCGAATTGAATCTGGGTGATTATGCCAGTGTGGTGATATATGACCTTGTTTCGGGGCATCTATTTGGCGTTGCACGCATTGGTTAGGTATTATCAACAAAAATATTCAAAAATAGGAGTTTTTTCATGCAAATAGACCTCACCAACCAAGTCGCACTGGTCACAGGGAGCGCCCATCGCGTGGGGCGAGCGATTGCCCTCGCGCTTGCCAAAGCGGGTGTGCATATCATCGTTCATTATAATAGTGCCGAACCCGCCGTTGTTCGCAACACCCTCCATGAGATTAAATCGTATGGGGTAGATGCGATTAGTATTCAAGCCGATTTGAGCAAACCGGATGGCGTGGGCTATGTGTTTTCGGAGATTGACGAACATTTTGGCAGGCTGAATATCTTGGTGAATAGCGCATCGGTATTTCATAAAAATCGGTTGTTAGAGGTCTCACATGACGATTGGCAAAAATCGCTGGATGTCAACCTCACTGCGCCATTTTTATGCACACAAGGCGCTGTTTCCATGTTCAAACGCAATTCACCCTCTGGCGGGGCGATTATCAATATTTGCGATTATGGCTCGGTGCAACCTTGGTTGGAGCGTGTAGACCATAACATCAGCAAGGCGGGGTTATGGATGCTCACCCAAGTGAGCGCACTCAGTTTGGGCGCGGATAATATCCGTGTGAACGCCGTATTACCCGGTCCCGTGATGAAATCACCGGATATGACCAATGAGTATTGGAGCAAAATCGGCGCAAGTTTGCCCCTCAAACGCACAGGCGATGAAAATGATGTGGCGCGGGCAGTGGTCTATTTGGCAGGTGAAAGTTTCATCACTGGCACATTATTAACTGTCAATGGGGGTGAGACATTGTAATATGCCTCGCATCGCATGGTTAACCGATATTCACTTAGAATTTTTGAATCGTTCCCAACTGGAAACCTTTTTGACCACCCTCGCCACCGCCAACATTGATGCGTTGTGGATTACAGGCGATATTGCCCAAGCGCCAACCCTTCATACCTACCTCAATGCCATGCTCAAAGCCACCATGAAGCCCATTTATTATGTGTTGGGCAATCATGATTATTATCATGGGAGCATCCCAGAAGTACGCGACCTTGTGACCAAACTGACCACGCGCACCAGTGGCATGGTCTGGTTGCCTGCGGGTGGCGTGGTGGAAATCACCAAATCAGTCGGATTGGTGGGGCATGATGGTTGGAGTGATGGGCGGTATGGTGATTTTATGAAATCCAGCATCATGCTCAATGATTATGTCCTCATCAACGAACTGAAATTTAATAATCAATTTTCACTCCTCACCAAATTACGCGGATTGGCAGATGAAGCCGCGCATTATCTCCATCAGCAATTGCCCATCGCCGCGGGGCGCTATTCACAAGTGTTTGTACTCATCCATCCCCCGCCATTCATGGAAGTGTGTTATCACAAAGGCAAGTTATACACACCAGATAACCCCTTTTTGCCTCATTTCTCGTCGAAAGCGGTGGGTGATGTGCTACTGGATGTGGCTAATAAGCATCCACAGACCCATTTTACGGTGTTATGTGGTCACACACACGGCGGGGGCGAAGCACAAATGCGCCCCAATTTGCGCGTATTGAATGGGCAGGCAGAATATCGGCATCCACAAATTCAACGGATTTTTGAATTTGCTTAATGAAGATTTAAGCCCATTTTTGCGACTGGACTTATATTTTTCACGTAAAATGGTGATATGATGAAGCATCTAAAAAGGGCGCAACATGTTGCGCCCTTACGCATGATAGTGATTTTAGGAATGATAGAGATGAAACACAACATCACATGGCTGGATTATCATGAGTTGCGCCCGAATAACACGGTGGATGGCATCCTCCGCATCGCGCAAGAGGTACATAGCCCACAATTGAATAATAAACGCGATATTCTGGTGTGGTTGCCACCCAGCTATCCGTATCAACATCGTAAACGCTACCCTGTCCTCTATTTTTTTGACGGGCAAAATTTATTTGATGGTCACACCAGTTATGCGGGTGAATGGCATGTGGATTCGACCATGATAAATCTGTCGCAAGAGGGGATTGAGGCGATTATTGTCGGGTTGCCCAATAATGACCAGCGCCATTTGGAATATAACCCCTTTGAAGAATCACATATTGGGCGCGGGAAGGGCGATAAGACCATCGAATTCATCGCGCAGACTGTCAAACCCCTGATAGATAATTCTTTCCGCACCCTGCCCGATAAATGGAACACGGGCTTGGGCGGGTCATCTATGGGCGGTGGCATGGCGCTATTCGGTTATTTAGCCTATCCGTATATCTTTGGGTTATGCGCCGCCCTCAGCCCTGCTTATTGGTTTGGTGGCAAAAAGATGTTGGATTACGCCGCCAAGCGATATTACAACGGCGGGCGCATTTATTTGGATGTCGGGACAGCCGAAGGTAGCCAGAAAAAACCGCGCTGGTCAAAACACACCTATGCCGAGATGTTCACCGAATCGGTGCAAACACTCTCCCAAACGTTGCTTCAAAATGGGTATCGGAATAATGACACACTCAAATTTGTGTTGGATGAGGGGGGTAGTCATAGCGAATCGGCGTGGGCAAGGCGTTTACCCGATGCGTTGCGGTTTTTGCTCCGATGATTGAATTTTAATCACAAATTTGATATGCTGAATGTATGCCCCTGTAGCTCAGTGGATAGAGCGGAGCACTCCTAAGGCTTGCGCGTGGGTTCGATTCTCGCCAGGGGCATTTCCTATATAAGACTAATTTCTCGTTTTTCCTGCTTGCGTTGAAATGTAGTTTTATGTTATATTGAGCTTGGGATATGTAATAAATTGTTATATTCCATTTATCGACTTACATTGCAGGAGCAAATATGTTTCGTAAATTCACGTTGCTTGCTTTTATTATCTTCAGTATCCTCGTGCTTGCCCTTCCCGTCTCTGCCGATGTTGAAACCAATGGGATTGTTACACCTGTCGGTTACTGGTTAGCGATGGCAACTGCCACCCCACCTGCGATGTTGAAGTCTATATGGGCTTGGCTTGTGTTGGCGCACCCCCATGTGTTGCACCTCCCGGTCCCGTGAGCAATTCAGAAATCAATTTTGATGGTATTTATGGCGCGGATGCGGCAAAATTTACGAAAACCGGTGGCGATACAGGTACAATTACGATTGATGGAAATACTACTTTCAACGCCATCATTACCTGTGATACCACTGCTATTGGTACATTCGTCGCAGAGATTCGGTTTGAAAGTGTCCCAGTATTTACCCCGCCTGCCAAAGTACGTGCCAAAGGATTAGGTGGTGAAAGCGACACCGTTTCCGCCTTCGTCACCTGCACCGTCACCGAAAGCGGTGAAGTGGTTGTGGTCTCACCTGCCCCAACTGTGACATCGGAAAATACCGAAACAGGCGCTCCATTGCGTGTATATTGTTCCACATCAGGTAAAACCTTCTTTATTTATCGCAGTGTTGGGAATAAAGGTGAATTAGAATTCATCACCACCGAAAGCGAAGTGGAAGATGCTGGCATTCCATCCAGCAATATGATTGTAATTGAAGAAAACGAAGTAGGTGATATTGTTTTATATCGCCTAAGCAATGGTCAATATATGGTGCAAATGTTTGTTGCCGACCCTATTATCGGTGGCAAAGTATACAGTTTTGTTTGGGGTCCCTGTGCGTATGGTCAAAATGGCGCACGCGGCTTTTCTAACCCATGAGGCATCGCGCATAACCCAATAGCATATAAAACACCACCCTATTTTGGATGGTGTTTTATATCCCCCAAAACCATCCCTGACCATCTCCCATTATCATCCCCTCAAAAATGCCTTATAATCAAAGTCTGTGAAAATAATTACAAGCATGAGGCAGTATGCAATTTTTTGTGTTGGCACATGGCGCATTAGGCATTTGGGATGAAGTGATATTCATCGGCGTAGGGGTGTTATTCTTAATATTCATGGTCATCAGTTGGGTACGCAGTCGCGCTTTGCCACCCGATATACCCAATACACCCCACCCCGACACAGCAGGGCATGATGAAGCCCATTTTCGATTGGATTAAGCCCATGAAACGCTTTTGGATTGCCCTATCTCTACTCATCGGCTTATTCTCACTTGTGCCAAGCACCTCCGCACATGGCTATTTGGTGCGCGCCATCCCAGAAAATCGTGCTGTCTTAGACCGCGCCCCAACACGGGTGCAATATTGGTTCAGCGAAGGATTAGAAACGCAATTTAGCACCATCAACATCCGCAACCAAGCAGGTGAAATCATCGCCAGTGGTGGCGTATCCCAAAATGATAACACCCTGCTCACAGCGCGTTTGCCCAACGACCTGCCCGATGGCGCGTATGTGGTGGAATTACGCCCCGCCTTTGCCAGTGATGGGCATGTCTACGCCGAAAGTCGGGTATTTTTCATTGGGGAAGTTGTCGGTGGAGTGGCAACATCCGCAGAGGTCAGCGCCATACCGCTTGAAGTGGTATGGCGTGTCGTGACGATGGGCGCGAGTATGATTTTATTCGGGACGCTGGCGTTATACGGTTGGGTACTCATCCCCGCATGGCGCAATCCCACGCATAAAGCAGGCTTATTGCCCCCGCGCCTGATGAATCGGTTACACGCCCTGCTCGGATTCAGCTTATTGGTCGGATTTATCGGCAATGCTATTGGCTTAATTCAACAAACAACCGTCTTTTTTAACATCCCCTTTGACCAAGCCTTACAACCCCGATTTTGGGATTTGGTGCGCGTGGGGTCGCGGTTTGGCGATGTATGGATGTGGCGTATTGTGCTGATGAGCCTGTTCGGGGCGCTACTCCTTGCCACGCTCACCTATAAAAATCAGTATCCCGATATTGTGTATCCGTTTTGGATAGGTGGGTTATGGCTTGGCGCGTTGATTTTGGGAACGTTCAGCATCACCAGTCACGCGGCGGGCGCATTGACCATCGCATGGGCAGGGGTTTTTGTGGATTGGGCGCATCGGATTGGGGTGGCGGTTTGGGTAGGTGGATTATTCGCCTTGCTCATCATCCTGCCGATTACACTCGCGCCCTATGCCGATGAACCACGCACAAACGCCTTGCGTGTGGTGGTCAGTCGTTTTTCGGGCGTGGCGGTAGGTGCGTTGGCGGTGGTCATCGCCAGTGGCATATACAGCGCATCCAACTGGATTTATAGCACAGACGAATTGAATAGTGGGTTTGGGTCATCGCTCATCACCAAAGTGATTTTGGTCGCGCCGTTATTGGCGATTGGCGGATTAAATCATCTACTCACCCACCCCGAAAAATTTGCCAATTTGCGCCGATGGGTGAATCCGCAATTACATCATTTTATGA
>JALONZ010000107.1 GCA_025454675.1 Anaerolineae bacterium
GAAATTAGCCCCACCCCCTAACCCCCTCCCCATTGCATGGAGAGGGGGAATAAAACCATTTTTTGCCTTACTCCCTTCCCCTACGAAGTGGGGGAAGGGGTGGGGATGGGGGCGCTTTGGCTGTTAACTTGGTGCATATGGGACGGCATTCTTGCCGTCCTCATCCACAAGTAAAGATTCTAATCCCCTGTCGTGGTGGCGGGGTCAATGGTTGGAGTGGCGGTGAGTGCCAAAATGCGCCCCAATTCTGCCATATCGGTGTATTGGTCAGAGACGACAACCGACCCCAAACCGCGCACGGTTGTCACCCATGTGCGCCCTGGCTTGAGCATAATCGGCACAGGCGATCCACCATAAATCAATTGAATGGCGCTTCCGTCATTTTCGTCTTGTCTGCGCCAAAAACCGGTATAAAACTGTCCATCGCGGAACACAAATGCCCTACCCTGCGCGGGGTCGGTGGTTTCTGGCACAAGTCCGAAGTTAATTTCGATAGATTCATAATTCGCATTCGGCGGAAATAAATCGGGGCGGCGACGATGTTCTACTTCTAAATACACCAAATTATCCGCCCAAATTTGTTCACCATCCCCTTTATCAAAATGGGCATAACCATCATTGAAGCGCACATAACGCCCCGTTTCGGGGACATATTGCCAACGGACATCGGCTTGTCCCCACCAATCATGAAAAATATCAACGGCGGGTGTGCCATTCGCGTCGGGATTTTCGCTGAACGCAAATCCACGCGCCCGCAATGGGGTGTTCACTTCGCGCCGTGTGGCAAGGTCATATAGGGTTTGCGTATTGAGGAAAAGCGTATGTTCAAAATCCACATCTAAACTTTCATCCCGACAAAATCCCGCATTATCGCAATTATCCCCTTTGAGGGGCGAGAAGGTGCGGAACACAAAATCGGATGTGAGGATTAAATTTTGAATCGGCTCACTCGTGCCAGAATACGCCAACAGCGCGTTATACATCCGAATCAGGTGAATATCCGCAAGGCGTGCGCTCCGTACCGACCCAACAACAGTCGGCGCATTGGTGCGGAAAATGGCGGCAAATCGTGTTACACCACCTTCAGCTTCCATCTCAAAGACCACATCGGCAAGGTTAATACCGGTTTGTGGGCGCACCACAGGCGGATAATTGCTAATTTTGACAATCAAGTTGCGCCGATTTCGTGCTTCTTCATTGGGATAGGGCAACCCTGTTAATGAATTCACACCATCAGGATAGATAAACGGGCCGTTAGGTGTCGGCGTGGGGGATGGTGTCGGTGTTGGAGAGGGTGTATTAGTCGGCGTGTAGGTTGCCGATGGTGTCAATGTCGGCGTATAAGTTGGTGTTGGTGTATAGGTTGCCGATGGTGTGAGCGAGGGTGTATAAGTCGCGCTGGGTGTCGGTGTGGGACCATTGGGTGTGTTGGTCACAAAGTTAATCGGCTTATCGGTGGCAGGGCGCGGGGTATTGGTCACAAAAACTTGTTCCCCGCGTGGTGCTGATGCCATCCCAAACACAGGCACAGCCATCAACAGACAGCACATCAATGCAAAAACAGAAAAAGTACGGCGCATATTGCCTCTTTAATGATATATCAACAGAAATTCAAGCGCGGTAAAGTATACGCCCCATAAACATGATTGCACAGGGCATTTTATAAAAGCGTGGTTATAACGTGGGGAAATCGTTTATTTAGGCTGGATTCATACTACTTAAAAATCCGAAAACGGCGAGTCCAAGCATGACAATAATCATAAAATATTTGATTCAGATGATAATATGCCACATCATATCACACTATCATTTCGGATGACACCAATGGAAAGAAACCACGCTTATTCACTATCTGATATAATGTGAATTGCAAACGAGGAGATATTATGGATAAAAAGCGGTTACTCATTGCCTTTGCCCATCCAGATGATGAAAGTTTTGGGCTTGGCGGACTCATTTCAAAATATGTTGCAGATGGTGTAGAAGTCTATTATGTGTGTTCGACCAATGGCGATGTCGGCACAATCCCCGAATCCATGCAAGGCAAATATGGAAGTATTGCTGAACTGCGCCTGAGCGAATTGGATTGTGCTTCTGCCAAATTAGGATTCACAGAAGTCGTCAAAGTGGGGTATAAAGATAGTGGCATGATGGGTTCAGACACCAGCAAAGACCCTGCCTGTTCATGGTATATCTGGGAACACACCCCCAAAGTGATGATAGACCGCATGGTGCATGAAATTCGGCGGATTCAACCCCAAGTTGTCATCACCTTTAATAAATATGGTGCATATGGACACCCCGACCACATCGCCATTCAACGCGCCACCACAGAGGCATTTCACTTGGCATCCGACCCCGCCTATATGCCCGATGACCTGCCCGCCTATAAACCCCAAAAATTGTATTATACCAACATCCCCAAACGCACATTGCAACTAGGCATCTTCCTCATGCGCCTGCGCCGACAAAATCCGCGTGCGCTTGGTGTGAATAAAGATATTGATGTGTTAGCCATTTTGGAAAATTGTGAACCCGCGCATGTTTCGGTGAATATTGCCAATTACCTCAAGGCATGGGAAGATGCCAATAGTTGCCATGCCAGTCAAGGCGGGGGACGGCGCGGCATTTTGCCATTTTGGTTACGCAAAGTGTTCGGTGGCAAACAATCCTTAACCCGTGTTTATCCCGTGCCAAATCGTGATAAAATTGATGAACACGATATTTTTCAGAATGTAAGTGTATGAGCGACCAAACCACCCCACCAACCGATTCACGCATAGACCGCTTGCTAGATGCCATAGACCTTATCAAAGAGGATAAACAGCAAGAAGCGTATGATATTTTGCGAAGCCTCATCCAAGAGGACGGCAATTTTGAACATGCGTGGTTATGGATGGCGGTGGTGGTCAAATCACTAGACCAAGCCATTGTCTGTTTAGATAATGTGTTGCGTGTCAATCCAAACAATGCGATGGCGGCAAGCGCCTTATTTCGCCTACGTGAAAATGAGATGATTGTGGAAAAACGCCGTGAACGCCTGCGTTACTCCCGTAATGTGTCATTGTCGTTATTATGGGGCTTAACCATTATTTTGTTGTATGCCATGCTCATCACCTTCGGGAGTATGGTCGCTATTCCTGGGGCAACGTAGGCAAATAGAGCGGGGCAAATTGGCGTTTCACAACCGATTGCCCCTCACTACTCTGAATCCATCCGATGAATAAGCGTGTGCCATCTTGTGGCTCACTTTTGCCAACCATATAAATGGTGTTGGTCAATGGGTACACATGGTCATAAATCGTCATCAATGTCGGTTCAATCTCATTCACCGATAAAACAGTCACATCTGCATCGGCAAGTGTGTTCAAATATCCCCATGATACATATCCAATCCCCCCTACCGTTTCAGCCACTTGCTGAACCATTTGCTCATCGCTAAAAGCAAGCCGTGCATTCGCCGTTGTGCGCCGATTGCCCATGACCATCCGCTCCAATTCAGCCCGAATACTGCTACCGTCCTCACGGCTGAACACGATAATATCATCCCCCACCCCACCCACATCTGACCATAAAACCGATTGTCCATTATAAATCTGGCGTAATTGGTCTAAGGTGATATTTTGCAAGTCGGTTTGGGGGTGGGTGATGATGGCGATACCATCTTGTGCAATCGGTGCCGCCCATAATGAACTCCCCACAGGGAGATGATGTGTCGAAAAATAATTCGTGCGGTTATTTTGCAAATCATCTAATCGAGTCTGATGATTGGCGGAATACAATTCGAGGGTATACGCCGCTGACCCGTCACCATAGGCGCGGAGGAGGTCATTCATCAGGGGATAGGTAGCCGTTGTCGCAGAGACACGCGGAGGGGTCGCGGTCAATGTGGGTGTGGTCGCGGGGGAATTGCGAACACCACAACTCACAAGCGTAGTCGTGAGGGCAACAATGGCAAAAGTGCGTTGAACAGGCTTCATAGCAATTTAGGCTAACCGCAAATATCGTTTCAAAAATTGTGTTGTATACTCGCGCAAGCGTCCTTCAAAAATCGCTTCTCGAATCCGACGCATGTGTTCAATCAAAAAGTGAATATTATGCAAACTAAGCAAATAATGACCCAGCAATTCTTTTGAATGCACCAAATGGCGCAAATATGACCTTGTAAAGGTTTGGCAGGCATAACAATCACACCCTTGTTGAATTGGTGAATTGTCGCGTGCATGAGCTAAATTTCGCATGTTAATGCGCCCATCCCATGTGAGTGCCGCGCCATGTCGTGCGACCCGTGTCGGCATTACACAATCAAATATATCCATCCCGCGCATCACTGCCTCCACAAGGTCATCGGGTTCCCCAACACCCATCAAATAACGTGGTTTATGTGCTGGCAACAGCGGGGTGGTGACATCTAGTGTATCATACATAGCTTGTTTCGTTTCACCGACTGCCAAGCCACCAATCGCATAACCCTTAAAATCCAACCCCGTCAAAAATTGCGCCGATTGTTCGCGCAAATCGGGGAAAATCCCGCCCTGAACAATCCCAAATAAGGCTTGCACCGTATCATCAGGATGCGCCTGACGACATCGTACCGCCCAATCACTGGTGCGCTTAACGGCTTTTTCCACCACTGCACGGTCGGTTGGGGTTGGACATTCATCAAAACACATGATGATGTCTGCACCCAAATTTTGTTGAATTTGCATCGAAATTTCCGGCGTGAGGCGCAATTTTTTGCCATCTATATGACTCTTAAATGTCACCCCATCATCGTCAATTTTATTAATCTCGGTCAGGCTAAATACCTGAAAACCGCCTGAGTCGGTGAGGATGGGACCATTCCATGCCATAAACCGATGCAACCCACCCATATCCGCAATCAGCGTATCGGTAGGACGCAAATAGAGATGATAGGTATTCGCCAAAATGAGTGAAGCACCCATCGTTACCAAATCTTTGGGGGGAATTGCTTTAACCGTTGCCACCGTCCCCACAGGGGCAAATATCGGGGTGGGAATATCCCCATGTGGTGTATGAAGCACGCCTGCGCGTGCCAGTCCATCTGTCGCTAAAATCTCAAATTCAAATGTCACACGAATAACCTTTGCATGATAATTCCATTATAACGCATGTGCGATAACTTGCACACAATGATATAATAGATTTAGCTTTTTAGCACAATATTGTTTGTTAGATAGGGTATATCATGACCACATCCAATGACCCCAAATCATTATCGCAAGCCCGTTTCGGTGAATTTGCAACCGCGTATCTCACCAGCACCCCGCATGTTGAAGGTGAAGATTTAACCAAATTGTTCACTATGGCAAACCCACAACCGAATTGGGTTGCGCTTGATATTGCAACGGGTGGCGGACACACAGCCAATCTGATTGCCCCGCATGTGAAGTTCATGGTCGCAGGCGACATCACCTACAAAATGCTCCGCGCCGCCCAAACACGCCTCTCTCAACATGATAACACCACCTACACCACAACCGATGCGGAACATCTGGCATTTGCACCCAGCACATTCGATTTGGTCACTTGTCGGATTGCACCGCACCATTTTCCAAATTGCTTCCGCTTTATTCAAGAGTGTGCGCGTGTCCTCAAACCGAATGGTAAATTGGTCATCGAAGACCACTACGTCCCCGAAAATGACCATGCCGCCCGTTATATTGATGCCTTTGAGCAACTCCGTGACCCCTCGCATCATCGCATTTATGCTGAATATGAATGGCGTGGGATGTATTTGGATGCAGGTTTGGTAGTAGATGAAACCGTCTTGATGCACAAGTCATCTGGTGGCTTTTTGGATTGGGCAAATCGTCAAAAATGTACCCCCGAAACCATCGAAAAACTAGAGTTGATGCTAATTCAAGCCCCGCAGGATGTCAAAGACTTTTTGCATCCGCGTGCAATCGGCACACCCGAAGCCGATTTTGACCACAGTTATATCTTGATTTCTGGGCATAAACCTGTATAAAAATTGATATTTAACCGCACAAGCAAAGGAAAATCGTTTCAATGAGTAACACAACCGAAGCAACACCATCAACCAAAAACAATAGCAATACCCTCATCCTAATCGCCATTGCCAGTATCGCCGCCATTGCGGTGATTATTTTGCTCATCAATGCGCTAGGGGGTAGCAGTGTTAGCAGAACCAATCAATTTATTGGTAACTGGGGGAGCGAAAACGGCACAATCATTAACATCAATGCAAATGGCACATTCCGTTGGGAAACCGCAGAGGGGTGGCAATCTGGCACATGGACACGCGATGCCGATATTTTGACCTTCCGCGTGCTAGATTCATCGGCTGGCGGGGCGCAAGCTACCGTTGGCGCACAAATCACCAGTGTATCCGAGACCGAACTCGTCCTCACACAAGACGGTCAAGCCGTGACCTATACGAGGCAATAGGGCAAAAGATTTTGAATGCGCGTGGCGGACATACGCAGATAAATCTGTTAGTCCGCCATTACACATCTACCTATTTTAAGGGTGTTGTGCGTTTTCCCAACATCGTCCGCACAACATAGTGCAGACATCGGACGCAGGGTAAAAAGATTTCTGTGGCTGACATACGAGGCTGAAGCC
>JALONZ010000108.1 GCA_025454675.1 Anaerolineae bacterium
ACAACAATACCATTGTAAAGATTGTGGTGCTTATCGTGTGCTGAAACCCAAGCAAGCCTATAGCCAAACCACCCAAGAAACGGTGCTGAAAGCCTGCAAAGAACGAGTAAGTTTGGGTGGAATAACGCGGATTTTCGGCATGAGTCGACAGACAGTGGCAGGTTGGATTAAACGCCATGCGAAACACTTGCCGTTGTTGGTTGATACCTTGTTGCCATCCCAAGCGGATGATAATTGGATGACTTTATGGTTTATCATCGACTATAATTTAGAGGTCTTATCACTTACTATTTGACCACTACCCACCTCTCTATTGTTGCGAATGGGGATTATCAGTTACGGCTGTTACATCGGCAGGGATTACGAAATATCGTGATGTGTGTGGGGCATTTGGGCGAGATGATTCAAGATTATGTCGGCGATGGGGCGCGATATGGGCTGAATGTGCGTTATGTGTTTGATGGTGATACGTTACTGGGGACGGCGGGGTCGCTTAAAAATGCGCTCCCTGCCCTAGCCGACACATTTTTCATCATCTATGGGGATGCGTATTTGCGCTGTGATTATCACGCATTGCATCAAACGTTCATCACCAGTCAAAAGCCCGCCATCATGACCGTCTATCGTAATGCGGGACAATGGGATACCAGCAATGTGATTTATGCCGATAACCGCGTTATTCTATACGATAAACGCAATTTATCCCCGCAAATGGCATACATTGATTATGGCATCGCGTTGGTACATCAAAAAATATTCGATGCTGTACCACTAGGCGTTGCCAGTGACCTTGCCACCATTTATCGTGACCTGTCTAAGAATAATTTATTGGCGGGTTATGAGGTATATGAACCCTTTTACGAAGTTGGCACCAGTGATGGCATTCAACGTTTTGAAGCGTTTCTGAAAACACAAGCCACATAACCAAAAATCCCCTCATTGCGAGGGGATTTTGATTTTTATGGGGTTTGATTTTCTTTGTTATTATGCCAATTTTTGATATAGTTTAAGGCTTCATCCTCGCTCCACACAATCCGCTTGCGGACATGCTCCGCAGGGATACGCATGGAGCCACGCAAAATTTCTTCATGATAAAAATCATTGACGAGTAAAGCCACTGGGATATTACTGGTATCCACGCGCATATTCATGCGGTTGCTGGTACGGCGTGCCGTGCTAAGGTTACTCTCTTCAAAGGCTTGGACTTTGCGAAAGTCAAAAATTTGTCCCATAATGGCATCTAAGCCAATATCCCGATACAGGTCATCCAACCAATCATACACCTGAATGGTGACATCACCATCCAAAATACCGCGATATTCGATGCGGGTGATGTGGGTTTCGGGGTCATAGATAGCGGTTGCATTGGGAATTTCTAAACGAAAATTTGCCATACAATTATTCCTAAAACTAAATGGTTCATCAATCAAACAATATCTATCATTTTATCACCATCTCACGCGGTTTTCACAACAATATCCGAAAAATTTCTAAAATCTAACTCACATCTTACCAAGTAGTCGCATAAAAATGAATTTTGCGCCACAATTAGCAATGTCAAAATAGAATTATGGAGGATATTTTATGAAACGGCGTTTCCTACTTATCATAGGTGTCATCTTATTAATCATTATCGGCGGGGGGGCATTTCTTGTTTATAATTTGTTCTTTAAGGGCAACACCGTCGAATTAGCCCGCTTGAATGGGGGCATTGCCTACACATCCGATATGAATGGCACATGGGATGTGGTCGTCCTCACGGCGGATGGTGCATTCAAAAACCTGACGGCAGAAAGCAGTGGTCACGAATATTTCCCCAGTTATGCGTTTGATGGCAAAATGATTAATATGCTCAGTAGTGAGGGTGTCACAGAAATGGGACCCGCCCAAGTGCAACCCGATGGTACAGGCTTCAAAACACTCACCATCGTCAGCGCCATTATGTCGGTGGCACAAGAACAACGCTTTCAATGGGACCCTGGATATTCGCGTGATGGGTGGCAATTGTGGGCAGAAATTTCTAGTTTGAACCTCGATTTATTCGTCCAACCGCCCACAGGCGATAAAATCCGCCTCACTGAGGACGGGGTGAATGGTCCGCGTGATTGGTTTGGCACTTGGTCGCCAGATGACCAATTCGTCTTATACAACTCGAATCGGGTGGATGATAATGAAAATTTATATCGGGTATCGCGCACAGGTGGCACACCAGAACGCCTGACCAATTATGATTATTCGGTTTTTCATGGGGCATATTCATTGGATGGCGAAACGATTTTATTTGTATCCAACGAAGCCGAAATTTTGATAACAGGCGAAATGCCCCTTTTCTTGATGGATGCCGATGGGGGCAATGTGCGCCCAATTGGGGATGAAAAATTCATCGGGGATGCACAAGTTTCGCCAGATGGCTCGCAAGTGGTATATATGTCGAATGAAAGTGGGGAATGGCATATTTACCTGATGGATAAAAATGGGGATAATAAACGCCAATTGACCGAAACAGGCAATAATTTATTCCCCGTGTGGGAGACCATCCCCGCCGATAGCATTACAGAGGCAACCGCAACACCATGACCTTTTTTACTGCCCGCATTTTTCGGAGCATCCTCATTATTAGCCTAATGACGGGCATGATTTGTATATTTTTTTTAGGGCTAGGGGGCGCACAATCTCCTAGTCCGCGCATTGCGTATATGAGCAATATCAGCCCAAGAAGTGATAGGTGGGATTTGTTCATGCTAGATGTGCAAACAGGCATTACCCTGCGCCTAACCCGCACCCCACTCATCAATGAACGTTATCCCGCATGGTCATCAGACGGGACGCGCTTGGCGTATCATGCCAATACCGATGTCAATCAGTTATATGATATTTTCGTCATGCCGATTCAAAATTTCACAACATCTTATACCATCTTCAAATCGGACGGGAATATGGGGGAATTGGCAGTGGCATATGAAAAAGCCATGCCCGCATGGTCGTATGATGACCAATTCATCGGTTTTCATGCCAAAACTGCAAGCGGACGCTTTGGGTTATTCATGGCATATGCCGATGGTGAAGAAATGCGCTTGCTCATCAGTCCACTTGAAGGTATGGACATTTTACATTATGCGTGGTCGCCAAATGGGCAAGACATCGCCTTCACCCAAGCAACATCTAGCGGCGCGGATATTTATGTGTTCACTATCCCCCAAACCATTCAAAATGCCATGACCAACCGCGCCAATATGCGTTTATTGGTCAAAAATGCCTCATTCCCTGCGTGGTCGCCAGATGGGGCGGAATTGGTCTATGTTCAAGAAGGCGATTTTGGGACGCGCCTATGGATTTATGATTTCGCCACACAATCGAGTCGGCAATTAACACCCATCGGTGAGAATCTGGTCTATGAAGAAACCCATCCAGAATGGTCATCTGATGGGCAGGCGGTTATCTTTTCATCCGATAAAATCATGGGCAGGTTCGATATTTACCAGATTCGCCGCGATGGGCAGGGTTTACATCGGCTGACACACGGCACTGGGGATAAACTCGCTCCCGATTGGGGAATTTATACGGGCAGTTGATTGGGCAAAAGCACCCAAAAAATAGACCCGCCTTCATCTGGAAAAGATGCGCCCACCTCACCATTCATGGCATATGTCAATTGTTTAACCACCCACAACCCAAGCCCAATGCTATTCTCATTGCCTGTCGGCTGTGAACTCAGTTTGCCAAATTCACTAAAAAGCAAATCGCGCTCGGCAGGTGGCACACCCGCGCCCCAATCACGCACACGGATATAAGTACCATCGCGTGCGACTTCTGACCAGATATGAATTTCTTTTTTAGGAGGGCTATATTTGACGGCATTACTGACCAAATTTTCCACAATTTGCATCACCCGCTTGGGGTCGGCATAAATCATACCCTCCGTCTGCCCAACAAACACATCAATTTGTTTATTCGATGCCCGCATGGTGTATTTGAGTCCAATATCCAACAAAATTTTGGCGACCGGAAGATATTCAAAGTTAAATTGCATCCTGCCACGCAAATTAAGCGCCGTCAAAACATCACCCAACGTTTCTTGCATGGCGATAATGGCGCGGTTCATATCACCTAATAAAGGTTCTAATTGTGGGGATTGCTCTGTGTATTGCCGTAATAACAATTCAATAATCATCAAATCATTGATGGGGTGTTGCAAGTCATGGGTAGCAATTTCAACTAATCGTGATTGGTCTAAATAGGCTTTTTGATATTTTTGATGCTTCCTCTGGTGCTGATACAACTGATTCATCCTTTGTATATGATGATTTAAGCGCATCACCACAATTTCTGGCGATGTGGGATAAACCCAACAATCTGTTGCACCCGCTTGCAAAAATGCAAGTTCATCAAATGTGTCTATATAGCTCATAATGGGGACAGAATACCATTCTTCGCGCGTCCTTATGGCTTTAAGCCATGCGGTAGCCATGTTATAACTAGATTCACCGATAGTCATCAGAACGGCATCAGGAACGGTAGCATTTATAAAATAATGTTCACTATCCTGTATTGAGATACGGTTTATCTCAAAATGAGCTGACAGGATTGGAAAGAGTGCATTTGTGATTGAGTGACAACCATCTATAATGATGATATAGGGGTGAAGTTTGCCTTCTTCTAAAGGTTCATGAACTGATACCATGCCCACGTTATCCATTTACTGTATAGACCCCACATCTTTATTATAACCAGTTTGCAAATGGATAAAGCATAAAGATTTCAGGAAATAAAGAAAGCAGGCATAGTGAATTATTCCTATCTTCATTACAATGATGTTCGTAAATTATAATATTCTTCAAATTTAAGTCATAATCAAAAAGGCGAATGGGTGTCCATCCGCCTTCTGATACTTTTAGGAGAGAAAAAACGCCTTATTTGCCAAATTCTTTGTTGACGAAGCGCACGAGGAAAACCAACACCACTGCGCCGATTGTGCCGACCACGATGTTACCAATCAGGTTATTATCCCAGTTGGTTTGACCGATGATACGCAAAATGATTGACCCAACGATACCACCGCCGATACCCAGTGCGGCATCACCTAACGGACCGTAACCCTTACCCCGAATGAGTTGCCCCGCCAAATAGCCGATGAAAATCCAGACGAGAATCGTCAAGACAAATCCGATGATATTGGCAATTGTGCCAAAAATTATCCCAAAGAGGATATAGGCAAATACGATTAAGCCTAAAACAGCTAACAAACCAATCATTGCAAAAGCTCCCTTCTTATCTGTTCGATTGTTACATCTAGTTATACGCGATGCGAACAAAAAAGTTGCAACATCATTTCGACAAGCCAATAATCAGAATATCCAACGCCGTTTCGGGGGCAATCATGCCCACTTTCATCTTAAAATCGTATTCTTGCAACGTTTTATAGATGTGTTCCAAATCTTCTAGGCGAAAGGCTTTGCTTTGGCTGATATATTCCCCCGCCGATTTCACACCCAGTATATCTGCCAACGGCGTGCCATCATTCGGCGCGGATAAATATTCTTTGGTGAGGAGCAAAAAGCGGAATTGGCGGATAATCATGCCCATAATACCGAATGGGTCATTGCTCTTTTTATCCATCAGCAATTGATGAATCCGCTCCAACGCCTTTCTGCCCCTGCCTTCTGCAATATCTTTGATTGCGCCCCAAATGGTGACTTCTGGCAAGTAACTGGTCATCACCGCGACATCGGCTTCGGTGATTCTGCCCACATCACCGACATAATCCGCCAATTTGCACAATTCGTTATCTGCCCCGCGCAAATCTGTGCCTACGACCAACGCTAATGCGCGGGCGGCGGGTTCATCCAATGGGGTGTGATACACTTTTTGGGCGCGGTTCATCAGCCAACGCGGTAAATCTTTGGGGATGGCGCACAGTTGAATCTCGGCATGACCCAATTCTTTCAGCGCCTTGAGGGTAGGATGGCTATCGGGGATGGTTTCGCGCTCAACGAAAATGAGTCGCGCCCATGCAGGCAGGTGGGGTAGCTCATCGGCGAGTCGGGAAAGCCCTGCTTTCCCCGACTCGCCTGCGCCTTTGCGTGTTAGCCATTTGAGCATCCCGCGCACAATCACCATCCGCGCATCGGCTAAAAATGGATATGAACTGACGGCGGCGATAATTTCTGGGACATCTGCCACCTGCCCATCAAATTCGCTGATGTTAAAATCGGCATTAGGCGATGTTCCCATACTCGCACGCCATTTGTTCAGCGCCTCTTCAATGCCAACATCATCTTCACCATGAATGAGGATTGCACGCGCATTCATACTTTATTCCTTTTCATATGCCTTGCCAACGGCTTTCGGCGCGGTTGCCCGTCCGACCAAACCTGCAAGGATAATCATGGTGATGATATACGGGGTCATCTGGACGAATTGCACGGGAATGGGGACTTGAAGCAATTGGAAGCGCGTATCAAGTGCCTGCGCGAAGCCGAATAACAATCCCCCCGCCGCCGCGCCAAACGGTGTCCATTTGCCAAAAATCATGGCGGCGAGGGCAATGAACCCTGCCCCACTGGTCATCCCGTCATCAAACCCGCC
>JALONZ010000109.1 GCA_025454675.1 Anaerolineae bacterium
CCCGTCTGTGATGAAAGGCAGGGTAACATCAAACACAATTTCGGTAATATCCACGCCCGAATTCCATGAATTGATTTGTTGGAACACCCCATTAATCACAACAGGGGTTAAAATACGTTGGCTCAACAAACGCAAAGTCGTCCCGTCTTGTTGAAATTGGTCTACAGTGAAGTTGGTAAAGGCAATATTCCGCCCCACAATTTGCTGGCTGATACTCAGCGGGTTCACATTGCTCAATTCATTGGTGGGGTAAATGCTCGTAATGGTCACTTTTGGCGCAATTGGCGGATGGAAACGATATACCGATTCACCCAATGACCACACTTGTGGGGTCACGGCATTATAATAAGCACGGAGCATAGACCCCCAACCGGGTAAATAAGTTTCCACCAGATATTCAGGGTTAAATGCCTGACTACTACTTGGAAAGTAGATGCTTTGATAAGTGCTGGTTTGCGTGGCAACTTGCCCGCCACCCCGCGCATACAAAACCGATGCTTGAAGCGCATTCAATACGCCTTGTGCGGCTTCAATCAAATCAGCATTGATGGCAGGATTGGCTAAAAAGATAATTTGACGCATCAACGCGCCCAAATCCACCAGCGCATCATCACCCAAAAAGCCCGAATACACATACGCATTCGACCGTGCGCGACCTAGCAAGGTACTATATACAGCGGGGCTGGTTTTAATCACTTCTGCGAAATTATTGATGGCAATGGTGAGGTCATCATAGGTATCCAATTGGATGAGGTTACTGTTCAAAAATGCCACATCCGACCCCGGACGGCGCAAAATATCTTCGTCCATATATTTGTTGATGAGGCGCTCGCCAATTTGCAATTGAGGGTTTTCAATTTGTGCGCGAATAGTAGCGAGTAATACGCTCATATCATGTGCGGGGTCTACCACAATTTCGGGGGATGCAATCGCATAATCAAAAAAACTGGATACCACATCAAAATATTCAATACTCGCCATCAGGCAGGCATCATTAATGACCACATCAAATTTTTCCACACCAGCAAATTCTTGTGCCAAACGGAATGCCTCGCGCATTTCGGGGAGTGAAATCAGGTCTTGCCCTTCGGAATCATCACGACTAACGCCTTCCCATGCCGCGCCATGACTGCCAAATGTGATGATGTAATTATCGGCAGGGTAATGTTTTAATGCCCATACCAAATATTGGGCAAATGTTTCGCCATCACCGCTATTCACATCGCCCAAATCAGCAACGGGTGGGCTATCTAAAACAGGTGGGACTGTTACCCCTTCGCCTGTGGCATCAGATTGCACCTCAAAAACACGCGCTCCCGTCCAATCGCCATTGTCTACAGAAAAATCGGGTGAGCGGTCTAAAAATAAAATGACATTGATACCATCACCGGTACCACCGCCAACTTCAAATTCTTTGAAGTCCACCTCTAGGCTTGGTTCTAGGTTATTATCCCCGCCATAATAAGCGATGACCGTCCAGTCAGAACGCGGGCGAACTTCCATGTCGGGATACCCTGCATCGGCAAGGGCTTCATCAGACACATCATAATTCAATGTGGCAACTGCCTCACCCTGCGAGATATTGATAATCAGTTCAAATTCACCGGAACTCGTCCCATCTACCACCCCATACCGCGTGACAATCACCAGATACCGACCCGCATCGGCTTGCGGAAATTCGATGAACGAATTGGTATCTTTTCCAGAAACACGGTCATCATTTTCTGCCAAAATATTACCATCGCGGTCAACCAAATAAAGTAGTGTGTCTAAGTCACCACTAATAGCATTGAGTTCTAAATTGAGCAAGCTACCATCTTGTGGGACTGTAAATTGAATTTCGACAAACGGATTTTCATCATCAACAACCCCAGTGCGACGGTCTTCGGTTTGGGCAGTTGTCACTGTGATAAAGCTCATCAAAATGAACAAACTAATCAGGCTTAAACTCCATTTGATTCGGCGCATCGTAATTTTTTTCTCCTCATCATTTATTTTCTGGCATAACTTCTATTATATCGCACGGTGGCAGATATAAAAAATGGCGTGCGGGTGATAAAACCGTTTGCACGCCATTTGTTTATTCAATCAAGCTATCATCATCCCCCTCCAGAGATGATTTTTATCACTCAGGGGAATGGTGGATTGGCAGAGCCACCGCGTGTACTGGACAGACGTTGTTCCTGCCCTGCACGCAACGCGGCAGTGATTTCTTCATTCACATCAATGGCAAGTGTGGCGCGTTCAAAAGTGATTTCTTGGAGCAATTCACCCTTTTTATCTACCCAAGATTCAGGTAATTCGCCCACAAAACGCACTTCATAACTAAATGTGTTTTCAAGCAAATCATAGCCAGATGTGGCTACAGTGATTTCAACTTGAATCGCCATATTATCAATTTCGAGAAGGGCATTGGCAACGAGCGACTCAATGCTATTGGCATTTTCCCAATCACCGACAAAATCGCTCAGGCTATAATTGAACAGGAATAGTTCGGGTTCAACCAACACAACCGCATTAAAATCGGCAGTATTCGACAGCATCATCAAATAACGGTCTTCTTCTAATGGGGTAATCACACCAGCTTTTGCCAAATGCAAAATATAACCGGTGCGTTCTTCGCTAACTTGAGCGTTGGTGGCAAATACAACCACAAATAAGCTGGCTATCATGACAATAAGATGGGTTATTTTACGCATAGGAGACCTCTTTCTTCAATAAGATGGTTCGCTGAGATTGACAAAACCACCCGTATTATGCGGATGGTTAAGATAGGTCTAAAAGAGTTACGGTATAATTAACAGCAGGGTGGGTTTCTGCTACCACCATTACGTGTCGAATCGAGACGGGCATCACGTCCAGCGACCAAACCAGCAATCACACCATCATTAATTTCAAAAGCGAGTGTGGCGGTAGCGAAGGTGATTTCACTTTTCACATTACCACCCTTGTCCAACCAAGCGGCAGGCAATTCTTCAATGGTAATCACATAGGTGAAATTATTGGTGAGGATGTCGAAGGCATTGTCGCCAACGGTGACAGTCACATCAACAGCGACTTCATCCAATTCCAGTTGACCATTCACAACAATGGCTTCGGTTTCATTGGCAAATGCCCAATCACCAGCCAAATCACTGAGATAATAATTGAACAAGCTCAATTCGGGTTGAGTTAACACGACAGAATTAAAATCGGCGGCGCTTTCCAAAGTCAGGGTGTATGTACCATCTACATTGGGGGTAATCACACCGCCCTTAGCAAGGTGTACCATATAGCCTTCACGTTCCGATTCAACGTCTTGGGCGCTCACGGCGACAATAGATAATGACAAGACCATAATAACAGCGATAAGGATGCGGATTACTTTTGTCATGGGATTTCCTCTCAGAAACTAACTTTTTAATGACTTTTATCCTAGTTAATTTCAGTGTACACTACTTTTCATGAGTTTCAAAATGAATGTAAAGAGTTTTTTATTCAATTGCTCCGAAAAATCGGTTAGAATTATCACATCTTACAAACCTTTTGTAGAATTGAGCTAAAATTGACCGTTTCGCACATCCCCATTCGCATTTTAACACTTGTGTATCTGCTGATTGGCATACTATTTGCCCTCTATACCCCCCTGTGGCAAACACCCGATGAACCCGCCCACTATCATTACATCGCACAACTAGCAGATGGCAAACTACCAATAATTGAAGTAGGGGATTGGGATAGTGCTTATTTAGACGCGCTAAAAAATACAAAATTTGCGACTATCAATCCACAAGAATTCAAAACCATTCAATATGAAGACCATCAGCCACCCTTATATTATTTGTTGGCAACCCCTGTTTATCTGCTCACGGATGGCAACCCGCACGCCATACGCATTTTTTCGGTGATTTTGGGTGTCGTCATCGTGTGGTGTGCCTATGGTGTGGGTCGGTTGATATTGCCTCAAGCCCCGCATATCGCTTTGGGATTGGCTGGTTTCGTCGCATTTCACCCGCAACACCTACATATTATCGCATCGGTGAATAACGATGTGTTGGCATGGGCGTGGGTAGCCATCATGCTGGTGTTATCCATCACGTATATCAAAACAGGCAATATGCGACTACCACTCATTATGGGTGTTATCATGGGTCTGGCACTGATGACCAAAGCCACCGCTTATTTTTTGGTGGCGATTGGCTTGTTGGCTATCCTCATTCAGCGTAAAAATTGGCTTGGCGCGATACTCCGTTTTATCTCCCCTGCCCTGATTGGTGGGCTGATTTGGTGGATTCGCAACATCAGCGTCTACGGCTTCCCCGACTTTCTTGGCTTGCGGGCGCATGATGCAGTAGTGGTTGGGCAATTACGGACGGCAGAACGCATATCCCAATTGGGATTTGGTGGGTATGTATCCGAATTTTTGCAAACCACCTATAACAGCTTTTGGGGGCAATTCGGTTGGATGGCTGTCCCCATGCCCAGTTGGATTTATATCGGCATTTTGGCGGGGATTCTCATCGCAGTGTTGGGTTGGATAGTCCATCGCAAGGGTGAAACGATTGGGCGTGGCATTTGGATGATATTCGTAGCCACCACCATTTTCTCGGTCATTGCTTATCTGTACTATAACAGCGAATTTGTGCAATATCAGGGACGGTATATGTTCCCGTTGTTAATTCCAGTCGGGATATTTTTGGTATTGGGAATAGAAGCATGGCGTAAAATGCTATTGGGGAACATACAAAACCAATTCGCGCCGTATCTCACCGCCATCCCCTTTTTGAGTTTGGCGGTGTTGGATGTGTATTTATTGTGGCGTGTGATTGTACCAAATTTATGATTATTGTTGTTGCTGTTGTTGCTGTTGCTGAATCGCCTGATTATCCTGCTGAAAACCGGGTAAGTGAATTTCGTCCGCACCGACAAACATCGGCGGTGAAAGTTCTTCCATTGGGGGCAATTTATCTTCGGGATAAACCCCAACACCAACCCGTAAGGTTGTCTCGGCTTGACCTTTGAATACGCCGCGTGTGGGTGGAACATCTAAATAATCACGCCCAATTGCCAAGCGAATGTGCCGATGCGCCGCCATTTGGTGATTGGTTGGGTCAAATCCAACCCATCCCAATTCTGGCAAATAGGCTTCCACCCACGCATGTGAGGCATCATTGGATGTATGACGTTCCTCTTCGCGCTCAATAAACAAATACCCACTGACATAACGGCATGGAATCCGCAAATGTCGCGCCATCGCAATCATCACATGGGCATAATCTTGGCAAACCCCCTCGCCCGTAGACAAAATATGGTCAATCGGCGAATCTACATTGGTGGTATTGGGCATATAATTGAAATGCTCATATAATTTGCTGTTCAATTCATAAAGCATGGTGAGCGGGTCATCACGCCTATCACGCATATTCAATTTGTTCATCCACTGAAACAATAATGCGCTGGGTTGTACAAAGTGACTGGGGATAACAAATTCCCAAAAATCCCCTTCATCCACCAAAATATCTAAATCTGCCCAAGATGATGCTGGTAGTGAATCTGGCAAATCGGGGCATGGGGTCATCTGAATATGCGATTCGGCGGTGATGTGCAACTGTTGATGTGAGCGCGGGATACCAAAATGATGAATCGTGTTATGCAAGTAATCACGATAGCCCAAAATATGGGCTTGTGGCTGAATATTCAATCGGAACGATAAACAGCGTTGCCAATCATCACTGCGCGGTTGTAATCGCAATTCCATCAAACTCTCGGTAACAGCTTTGCTATATTGAAATTCAGTGATGTGACGAACAGAATACAACATATCATCCCTCCAATAAAGCGGAATCTACAGGATATGAGATATAGGTCTCATAAACCAACTTATGAATTGTGGCGCATTGGGCTTGAATATCGCGCAAATAAGGTTGTAGCCCATCTGCAATAATTTCATCTATCTGGTCATAATTCAGCGCGGCATGTAAGCGCCCTGCCAACCGATGCACCTGACTATTGCGCGATGTGTTGGTCGCTTGGGCAATCGCAAGGAGGGCTTGTTGCAGGCTATCTACACAAAATCGCACCGCATGAGGAAATTCTTCATTGAGGAGCAAAAATTCAGCGATGCGGTCGGGGCGCAAATCCGCAGAATACACTTTTGAATAGGCTTCAAATGCCGTACACGATTTGAGCAGGGCTAACCACTCAAAATATTCATCTACTGTGCCAATGGTATGAAAATCCGATACACCCGCATATTGCACATCCAATAGTGCCGATAGCGAAATCACCCGTTCCAACGCCCGCCCCAATTGAATAAAATGCCAACCCTCGTTATGACTCAGGGTCGAATCGGTTATCCCCTGAAAAGTATGAATCCGACTGCGGACATCCATCAAAAAATCGTGCCAGTCTTGCCCTTGTGTGCCATGTGTAACGAATAAGTAGAATTGATTCAGTTCATTCCACATTTCACTACTAATCCGTTCACGAATTTGACGGGCATTCTCACGAGCCAAAAGGACAGCTGATATAACCGAATAGCCAAGATTATTATTAAAAATCATCGCTTCAAGATACACATCAAAATCGCGTGATTCGGGT
>JALONZ010000110.1 GCA_025454675.1 Anaerolineae bacterium
GATGTGCAATTCACGCAACTTCGCAAACTGATTAAAAGTGCCAGCCGATTCATCGCTGAACATCAAGACATGGCAGACGATGAGCAACAAGAATCACTGGAAAAAATTATGGGATTTGCCCAAAATTTGGGCTTGGTGATGAGTAGTGCTGTTTCGGGTATCATCGAAGAGCAAAGGTCATTGGCAGATAACGATTCGGTGGCGCATTTTATCGCCCAATTTGCCAGCACCGTCACGACTGCTATCCCAACGCCACCCCCCGCGCCCACACTCCCCGAAATGCCAGCCATTGACCCATACGCACCCGTTGAGGACATCACCGAAATTTTGCCCAAAGGCGGTTTGATGGATTTCATCCAAAAAATTACCAATGCTGTGAAAGAAGCACAAGAATCAACAACAGATACACCGCCCACATCATCCCCAAATCCATCAGACGGACCCAAACCATCGGGTGATGACTTTTAATTTTTGATGTATTGTATCGCAGGAGAAAATGTTTACATGGCAAGCAAAAAACAGCAACCAAAGCAACAAGATTCACTGACTAATATCGTTATCGGCATCGTTGGTGGGATTATCGTCCTGATTGCCGCCATTTTTGGTGTCAATTTCAGCACGGATGATTCTGGGACACAATTACCCACTCAAGTGGCATCACGCCCCACCCAAATCCCCGCCAGCAACCCAACACCCATCCCCCAAACCAATAACACGGGTGGGCAAGTGCAAAATATTTCCTTTGCACAAGGCTTTGGCGCACGCAAAGATTTTTGGCAAGTGTATTTTACCGCGCCAACGGGCATTTCTGACCGTTCCACGTATGTGGGTGGGGTAGACCAAGCCGTGATTGATGCGGTGAATAGCGCCACAGGCACACTGGATATTGCCGCCTTTGAATGGAATATTCCGCGCTTGACGGATGCTGTCCTCGCCGCCAAAAATCGGGGTGTGACCATCCGCATGGTGGTGGATAATGAACACACCGTTGAGGATGATGATTCGACCATTCAGCGCCTAATTGATGCGGGTATTCCCATGACCTATGATAATCGTAGTGCTTTCATGCACAATAAATTTATGATTATTGACCGTTCATTGGTCATCATGGGTTCGATGAATTTCACCATGAATGATGCTTATCGCAATAACAACAACATGCTGTTCATGCGGAGTTCACGCGCGGTTGAAGCCTATCAAACCGAATTTGATATTATGTTTGCTGGCACATTCGGACCTCGCAAACAAGCACATGAGTTGAGTTTTACGGCGGATGGCGTGCCTGTTAATATTTATTTTGGACCGGGCGATGATGTTTTATCGGCATTGAATGCCGAACTCGCTAAAGCCACCAGCCAAATTCGGTTTATGACCTTCTCGTTTACCCAAGATAGTGTGGGCAATACCCTGATGGAACGGGCGCGGGCAGGGGTGAATGTGACGGGTGTATTCGAGACGCGCGGTAGCGAGACCGATTCTAGCGAATTACCGCGTTTATTTTGTGTGGGGTTGGATGTGCGCCAAGACGGGAATGGATTCACCTTGCATCATAAAGTTTTCATTGTAGACGACCACACTGTCATTACAGGGTCGTTCAATATTTCCGAAAATGCGACACGGAGCAATGACGAAAATTTGGTGATTATCCGCAGTCCAGATATTGCGCGGTTATTCATCCAAGAATTTGACCGTATGATGAACATTTCACGCAGACCAGACCCCGCCGATATGCGTTGCGGATAGAAAAATCGTGCTATAATAGGGATATATCGTTATAGAGGCGTGCAGATGTGCGCCTCTTTCATTCCGAGTTGAAATGGGCAAACAGGTTTAGTTCAGATAGCTATGAAACCACTTAATTTTGATAATGTATGTCACCATATTCAAATCAATATCGCTCAATTTTATGAGCGTCGCTTGAGTCTGATTAAACAGGTGAAATTAGGCGATTGGGTGAGATGTCAAAACTGGTATCGGCTTCGTATTGAAAGCCGTGAAGCCATATTAACGCATCTTGAAGCATTTTTGGATGACGCTTTGCGGGTTGAAGAAGAGAAATTGTTTGAAGATTTCTTAGCAGAATTAGCAATTTTTGTCGTATCAGAAACTTGTGGTGGAAACAAATCTATATTTACAGATGTTGATTATGAGTTTGAGAAAAACCAAACCCACTATCTATTAAAAATCAAAAGATTTGAGTGGTTAAAGCATCAAAAAAAGCAGATTATATCAAATATTGAATATGCAAAACAAAATGTAAATGCACAAAAGCCCAATTTGACTATACAACCACTTATCGGTAGGTGTTATGGTAAAACGAAAAGCCGAATGACTAACAGAGGTGTACTTCAATTATATGGTCAAAGCTTTTGGCATTTTATCAGTGATGACCCACGACTGTATATGAAAATCATGCAACCACTTGGTCATGAAGCCAGAAAGCATAATGGTGATTGGAATGAAACGAAGGTTCTACTTACTAATCTTTTAATCATTGAATTTTATCATCAATTTTGTTTACCAAATGGCGCTATTGATTGGGAAAAGTTGATACAATTTAATAGTGAAAATCTAATCTCTCCCGCCTAGCGTGTGAAAGTCGTTTTTGTCCGAATAATCAGTTTATGGGAGTAACAGCAACATGGCGTTTATAGAAGCAAAAGCAAATTTTTACTTGGGTCGGCAATATGACCCCGAAAGAAATCGGCTGACCGATGATGTGGTCTATTATGATGCCCGTGACCTGACCACCCACGCGGTTGTTGTGGGGATGACAGGCAGTGGTAAAACTGGCTTGTGCATCACATTATTGGAAGAAGCCATCTTGGATAACATCCCCGCCATCATCATTGACCCCAAAGGCGATATTACCAACCTGCTCCTCACGTTCCCCGATATGCGCCCACAAGACTTTGAGCCGTGGGTCAATGTGGATGATGCCCGTCGCGCCAATATGGACATCCCCCAATTCGCCGCGGATGTGGCGCAAAAATGGAAATCTGGGCTGGAAAATTGGGGCATCGTGCCAGACCGTGTGCGCTGGTTGCAACTGGCGAGCAAATATAGCATTTATACACCGGGGTCGGATGCAGGTTTGCCCGTGAGTATCCTTGCATCACTCCGCGCCCCGCGTGACGGTTGGATGAGCAACGAAGAGGCAAATCGTGAACAAATTAAAGGCATTACATCCGCCATTTTAGCCCTCGCAGGACTGACTGCCGAACCTGTTAAAGACCGCGAACACGTCCTCATCTCCAATATTTTTGAAAATGCGTGGAAACAAGGTAAAGACCTGACACTTGAAGAGATTATCTTGCAAATTCAAAAACCACCCTTCGATACATTGGGTGTGTTCCCACTGGAAAAATATTTCCCAGAAAAAGCCCGCACCAAATTGGCGATGGAGATGAATAACATCATCGCCGCGCCATCCTTCCAATCATGGATTAATGGTCAATCATTGGATATTCACCAATTATTGTATCAACCCAATGGTAGACCGCGTACTTCTATCTTTTATATCGCGCACCTATCTGAGCCAGAACGCCAATTCATCGTCACCTTGCTCCTCGAAAATATATTGGGATGGATGCGGATGCAACAAGGCACGACCAGCCTCCGCGCCATTTTGTATATCGATGAGATGTTCGGCTATTTTCCGCCCTATCCCAAAAATCCACCCACCAAAGAACCCCTCATGCGCCTGCTAAAACAAGCCCGTGCCTTTGGTTTGGGACTTGTCCTTGCTACCCAAAATCCGGGTGACCTCGATTATAAGGGGTTGACCAATGCGGGGACGTGGTTTATAGGACGGTTGCAATCGGATAATGACCGCAAGCGCGTGATGGATGGCTTGCAAGCGATGGCGAATGTGAGCGATAACCTCAGTTTGCAAGATATTGAAACGATGATAGCGGATATTGCCCCGCGTGTGTTTTTGATGCGAAATGTGCATAATGACGGCGGTCCCGTGTTGGTGCATAGCCGCTGGGCGATGAGTTACCTGCGCGGTCCGCTTACACGCCAACAAATTCAGCTACTAATGGGCAGACAGCGCCAAGAATTGATGGTAACAATCCAACAACAAGCCATGAATGCGCCCAAACCAACATGGCAACAACAAGCCGGTTTGCAACCCCCGCCACCACCCATGAATTTGCCCAGTGGCAACACAGGGATGAATATTCCAACACCACCACCCTTGCCCAATACCCGCGCCCAAATGCCACCTCCGCCACCCATGCCGACTTCATTCACAGCGCAATCGGCGGTGATGCCAACACCCGCGCCCATCCCCCAACCGACCCAAACCATGCCCGTCTCGTCACAATCGAGCCATATTGCAGGGTATTCAAATAATCCGCCACCATTATCGAGCAGTGTCTCGCAGTATTTCATGCCTGTGCGGATTCCCTATCAATCTGCTATGCAACAATGGTCACAACGCACCGGGATTTTGGGTGGTGGTGGCGGTTCACAAGTGCAATTGGTGTATAAACCGGGTCTGATGGCGCAAGCCATGATTCGGTACGCAGACCGCAAAGCGAATATTTATACGGCGCGGATGTTCAGCTATTTCGTCACCGATTTGCAACGTATGGGCATTGTTCATTGGGAAGATTTTATGATTGACCCCGTAGAAGCGCGGATGATTGAACAAAATCCACAAACACCCGCCGCGTTTGGCGAATTGTCATCGGGTTTGGCGGATAGCACTCGTTTGACCGCGCTCAAAAAAGAAGTGGTGGATATGTTGTATAACACCGCCCAGCTGATTATCCCTGCGAATGATGTTTTGGGTATCTATGGCAACCCTGATACTGAATTTAGCGAATTCCAAGCCCGTGTGCAACAAGCCGCCCGTGAACAACGCGATTTGGCAATTGATAAATTATCGGAAAAATACGGTGGGTTGATGGATAAGGCAGAAGCCCGACTCCGCAAAACCGAGCGGGATATTCGCGCGGAGAAAACCCAACTCAAAGGGCTACAACGCGAGCAACTCTTCACCACAGGCGAGGCAATCACCAGCCTGATGCGTGGCAATACCAATTACACCTTGTCGCGCATGAGCCGTACATCACGTTATCAACGCAACACAAAAGATAATCTGCGCGAGCGCCAAGAGGTCATGACCGATTTGGAACGCGAACTGGATGCGATTGAACAAGAATTTGAGGTGCAAGTCCAAAAGACGAATGATTATTGGGTGGGTGTATTGGAACAAACCCGTGAATATGTCATCAATGCCCTCAAAAAGGATATTCAACTCGAATTGTTCGGGATTGGCTGGTTGCCCGCGTGGTATGCCAATATTAACGGGCAAGTCGTGTTTTTGCAGGCATATTAGTCGTTCAATCATTAAAATATCCCCCATCCCCAGCCCTTCCCCCACCGAGTAGGGGAAGGGAGCTAAGGCGCAACATATTACGCTTATAATTCCCCCTCTCCATGCAATGGGGAGGGGGCTAGGGGGTGGGGATAATCCTTTATTTATATATTCTCACCCCAAAGGATACCCCCATGCCCTACAATTTTGACCAACCGATAGACCGCCGTAACAGTGATAGCGTCAAATACACCATTTTTGATGACCCGTCCATCATCCCGTTATGGGTTGCGGATACCGATTTCATCTCCCCAACACCTGTGATTGAAGCCATGCAAGCGCGTATTCAACATGGTGTGTTCGGATACAATTTTGATAATGTGCCATTGCGTGAGTTACTCGTCAAACGCATGGCGGATTTATATAATTGGCACATCTCGCCCGATGATATTGTGTGGGTGCCGGGTGTCGTGACGGGATTTAATATGGCAATCCGCGCCTTTGGACGGATGGGCGAAGAAGTCCTCATCCAAACGCCCGTTTATCCGCCATTTTTCCCTGCCGCGCCCAATAACGGCTTATTTACCAAGACTGCACCCCTCACGCATACCGAAAAAGACGGTGTAATCACCTATCAATTCGATGAGGAGGTATTCCGTTCTGCCATCACACCCAAGACCAGCACATTATTATTCTGCAATCCGCATAACCCCGTGGGCAAGGTGTGGACAGAATCCGAATTACGGCGCATCGGCGAAATTGCCTTAGAAAATGACTTGCTTATCATCTCCGATGAAATTCACTGCGATTTGCTATTTGATAATCATCGGCATATCCCAATGGCATCGCTCAGTCCAGAATTGGCGCAGAATACGATTACGCTCATGGCTCCTAGCAAAACATTCAATATCGCGGGATTATGCGCGTCATTTGCCATCATCCAAAATCCTAAAGTGCGGGCGCGATATGCCGAAATGGTGGGAAATGCAGGCTTGCATGTTAATATTTTGGGATTGGTTGCCATGCACGCGGCGTATGAACACGGCGCGGAATGGTTACACGAAGTGTTGGCGTATATGCAAGCCAACCGCGACCTTGCGACCGCATTCGTCCGTCAATATATGCCCGAATTGCCCATCACGCACCCTGAAGGCACGTATTTAAGCTGGATGGATGCGCGTGCGGTATCGCTCCCGCCGAATGGTCAGTATATGGATATGTTTGAGCCGTTCTTTGTGGATAAGGCGGCAAAGGTGGCGGTGAATCGGGGTGGGGCATTTGGGGCAGATGGGACGGGTTTTGTGCGGATTAATTTGGGGACACGCCGTGACCTGTTGCAAGAAGCGCTGGAGCGGATGCGCTCGGCGGTGGCGGATAGATAATCTGTGTTTCGTAAAGTCAATTATTGGATATAATATGGGCATAATTTTGTTTGAATAATCAATAGGTTGTTTATTATGCCCATAACGATATTCATCAGTTATCGGAGCAATGACTCTGATAAAGTGGATACGATTGTCGCTAATTTAAGGTCTCTCAAAAATGCAGATGGGACACCGCGCTATCATATTTGGCTGGACAAAGACAGTATCCCAGAAGGGAAAAATTGGTGGGTTTCAATCGTAAATGCCATCATTGATTGCAAAGTCTTTGTTTTTATGATATCGCATGAAGCTATTCAAAGCCCAAATTGTATTGCTGAATTAAGTTATGCCTATAAGATAAATCGTCATATTTTGCCTGTTGTTTTAGAGGGGGAGTATGCACATAACCCGAAAAAGGGTAAAAAAGATATTCCTTTTTGGGATGAATTGCCAAAAGAATTGAAAGATGACAATATTCAATTTTTATTTGATACAGGCACACAAGCATTTCAGAAATTGATTCAGACACTTGATGATTTATTGGCAAAACCCAAAAAGGATTTACATCGCACAGTAGAACGCCCACCAGACCCACGTCATATTGATGATGCCAATAATAACAATGTATCTATTTACAAAGAGGCGCGTGATTCTGCGCTACGTGGGGATTTTGCAACAGCAGATACTCTTTTTTTACGACTATTTAATGCGGATGACCCCGATTTTGGCGAGGAAGCTGGCGCGTGGATAGAGACTATTCGGGTGTATCAGAGGATTATTCAATTTGATGATATTGAACATCTTAGCGCACGCGAAAAATGGGTAAACTATCAAGAAAACTTTCCCCT
>JALONZ010000111.1 GCA_025454675.1 Anaerolineae bacterium
ATACATTTTGGCGGTCATCGCCATACACGACCCCAACGCACCGAGTAACATTTCTTCGGGTGTGGATGCCGTATCGTTCCCACCTTCATTCGGTGAATCGGAATGAAAAATATGTTGGCGCGATGTGATTTTTGTGCGGTAATTATTATCGAGGCTAACTGTTACACTTTCTTTTTCCATGAGGATGTCCTTTAATCTCATCTGCAATAACCATTATTATCCTATAGACGAAAGCACATCCTCACTACTTACATGACAAATATCACGACCATGCGCTAATTTCGATGTTCGCGCCTGTCATCGCTTCATTGATGGCTAAAAACACCATCAAATCACCAATATCGGCGGGACTCACCCAATTTTTGGGGTCGGCATTGGGCATAGATGACCGATTTTGTGGGGTATCAATGATACTCGGCGAAACACCATTCACCCGAATGCCGTGTTCTTTAAGTTCAAGCGCCATACTTTCCATGATGCGTGTGGCGGCGGCTTTGCTGGCGGTATATGCCGCCTGATTTTTGCTACCCTTCGCACCCGACCGCGCCAACATGATGCTAATGCTCCCCTTCACGCCTTTATCAATCATATACGATGCGACTTTGCCCGCCAATAAATATACAATCCGCGCGTTAAGATTCATCATGCGGTCAAATACATCCAATTTGCCCGCATGAACAGGGTCGCCCATCGCAAACCCACCAACCGTATGCACCAACCCATCTACTGCACCAAAACTGCCGTCTATTTGGGCTAACAAGGTATCTATGGCTTCTGGATTGCCTAAATCGGCGGTGAAGGGCTTAAACCGATTGGTATCACCACCGATTTCAGCGATGAGCGCAATCAGCGCATCTGTGTTCATATCCACCAGCGCCAAATTTGCGCCCGCTTGAGCAAATGCACGGGTAATGGCACGTCCAACATTGCCACTCGCGCCTGTAATGAGATACGTTTTATTTTTGAGGGTCATCAAAAACTCCTAAAAATGATTGGATTATGTTTTATAGAGGGTTAAGGGTGGCACAACCTTACATTACGGTGCGGGAGTGAGTTGTGGCGGGACATATAACACCTGACCGCGTACCAACCGATTCGGATTGGCTAGGCAATTGGCTTGGGTCAATTCGGCGACAGTGGTATTAAACCGATTCGCAATGCCCGTTAGGTTATCATTCCGTGCAACTTCATAAGGTTGCCAATCGGTACGCGGTGAACACGCGGTTAAGGTTGCCCCGCGCACTTCCCATGTGGGGATGGTGGATGAATCATCTACTTGTGGGGCATCACTTTCTAGTGTACACGCCCCACAGCAGATAATCAGGCAAAATCCATACATTAACCAACGGCGCATCAAAATTAGGCGCTCGCTTTGGTGCGGAATGAATCTAAAATCGCTTGCAAAATGCTCACATAACGATTGCCCGTCACATCCGCGGTATACATCTCGATGATTGCCAGTTGCGTCCCACGCGGGATATAAAACACATCCAATTGACCGGGCAGTTGCACATCAAAATTATTCGGCGTGGGGATGGGCATATCACCATCACGCGCCGATAACCGATAACTTTTGCGGATTGTGCCATCTTCGGCAGTCGCTTCATCAATAAAACGCACCGCATCGTTGGCGGGGAAATTTGCATCGGCATGTGCATCGGCTTGGGCTTGAAGCGATGCAGTATCCGATTGAATCAGGGTTAATTCAATAAATACCTGATATTCATCAGCATACCACACATGAATAATTTGATTGCCTTCCGATAAATCCAGATAATTCAGGGGCAAGGTATCCGATGGGATGAATTCATCAAGCATCGAAATCGAATAGGATGATTGTTCAATGATGGTCGAGCGTGGGAATGCAGTAGGAATGGCATTCGTTGTTGCAGGTGCAGGGCGATTCATACCCGTTATAATCAGAACCACCCCGACAGCGGCTAATGCAAGAATCACCACCCCAACTAAGATAATTGGCAAGTTACTGCGTTTTTGCATCTGCCCCGTCTGATTCGGCATATACTGTGGCGGATAAGTCGGGTATGGAGTCGGGGATTGTTGATAAGGTGTATTCACCTGTTGATACGGCGTTGGATTCGATTGATAGGGTGGCATTTGTGTGGGGATTGGCGCAGTAACATTGCCGCCCACAGGCAAAGGCACGTCCATTTTGGGAATCGCATTTGTCGGGAAAGACATGCCACGTAGCGCATTTGCAAATGCTTGGGCAAACTCCCCTGCCGAGCTAAACCGCCGATTCGGGTCTTTGGATGTGGCTTTAATAATCACATCCTCAACCGATTGTGGTACATCCCCACGAATTTGGCGGATGGACGGCATTGGTTCTTGAATTTGTTTGAGCAAAACCGCCATCGGTGTTTCGGCTTGATAGGGTCCGCGCCCCGTCATCCACTCGAATAACACAATCCCCAACGAATAAATATCGGAACGTCCATCAACAGGCAGACCGTTGGCTTGTTCAGGTGACATATACGCAGGTGTGCCGATAATCATGCTCCCCGTCAAATCGCTACCCAACACCCGCGCAATCCCAAAATCGGTGAGATACGCATTGCCATTCTCATCCAACATGATGTTACCCGGTTTCAGGTCACGATGAATGATGCCTTGTTGATGGGCATAATCCAATGCTTGCGCCACTTGGTTTAAGGGTTTTTCAATTTCATCAATTTTCACAGGACTACGGCGAATGCGTTGCTCCAAACTACCCCCGCCCAGATAACGCATGGCAATATATGGCAACCCCTCTTCTTGACCATAATCATAAATCGGCAAAATATGCGGATTTTCTAGGTGTGAAATCACATTCACTTCGCGCTCAAACCGTTCATAAAATCCGGGGTCATGAAGCATCTGGCGCGGTAAGACTTTTATCGCCACCGTCCGATTCATGGAGCGTTGACGGGCTTTATACACAGTCGCCATGCCACCACGCCCGATTTCTTCTTCAATTTCAAATTGTCCGAGCGTTTTGCCAATTAAATCATCTTTAGGATTTTTTGGGGTTGTCAATGTTATGCCACTCCAACTATAGGTTCATTTACCTTTTTACTCTATAATTATCCTCTATTGCACACATTCAGGCAAGTGAAAGGGAATAAAATGGCACAATTAACAGGCAAAACGGCGTTAGTCACAGGTGCATCCAGTGGCTTAGGTGTGGATTTCGCCAAATGCCTCGCGGAAAAAGGCGCGAATCTGGTGTTGGTGGCACGCCGTACCGACCGCCTTGAAGCCGTCAAAGCCGACATTGTGAATCAATATGGTGTCGAAGTCACCAACATTTCCAGTGATTTATCCTTACCCGATTCGCCACAAAAATTATATGACGACCTCAAAGCCATGAACAAACCCATAGACATCCTCATCAATAACGCGGGTTTGGGGTTATATGGCAGTTTTTTGGAGATTGATTGGGCAAAAGAACGCCAAATGCTGGAAATTGACATCCTCGCGCTGGTTCACATGACCAAATTATTCGTCCCCGATATGATTGGGCGGGGTTATGGCTATGTGTTACAAGTCGCATCCATCGGCGCATTCCAACCATCACCCCTGTATGCCAGTTATTCTGCCGCCAAAAGTTTTGTGCTGAATTATAGCATCGCCGCCAATTATGAACTCCGCAAAACAGCTGTCCGCATTTGCACCATCTCACCGGGTGTCACAAAAACCGAATTTTTGGAGGTCTCTGGTCAAAAACCGACCCGTTATCAACGCGCCATGATGATGGATAGCCCCACCGTCACACGCATGGGCATAGAAGGCATGTTGCGCGGAAAAACCAACATCGTCCCCGGATTCTTGAACGCGGTATTCGCATGGACACCACGCATCACACCCCGCCGCATCAGCGCGATGTTGGCAGAACGCACCATGAGGTCGTAAATGCCCGATTTCAAAAAAATTAGCGAACACGTTTGGATTTATCCGCCCGATAAAAATACGTTTCGTCCAGTGGTGGGGGCAATCATCACCCCCACCCAAACGGTACTGATTGACGCGGGCAATTGTCATAACCACGCCCGTGAGGTGATTTCGGCATTAGGTCGCATCAACGCGCCCCCCATCAGCCACCTGATTTATACCCATCATCACTGGGATCATATTTTTGGCGGGCAAATTTATAATGTGCCGATTATCGCGCACATGGTTTGTGAATTCCGTGTGATTGAATACGCCAAAAATCCGTGGAGTCATGAGCATGTCGAGCGTGTCATCCGCGACATGCCCGCCCTAAAACCCAGTTTCAGCGCCCTGCGCGACCTGATGCGTGATGATTGGCACGACTTCAAAATCGTGTTTCCGTCTATCATCATCCGCAAAAAAGCTGACTTTTTCCCGTTGGACGGTGTAAATTTGCTGATTGAGCATATCGGCGGTCATCATGCCGATGATTCGACCCTCATCACGGTGGTCGAAGATAATGTGATGTTCATGGCGGATTGTTTTTATCCCCCACCCGCGCATATCGCCAAACCTGATGATAAACCGAATGTGGCGCTGGTGCGAAAGTTATTAGAACGCAATCACGCGCTATATGTGGATGGTCATGGCGGGGCGTTTAGTGCGGGCTTCTGGAAAACATGGGCGGATATGCAGGGATGAGATTAGAAATCACGATTTTGCGCCAATAGCATAACCATTTGATAGCGCATTTTGCAAAATAGGGGTAAAATTGCCATAAAGATAATTAAATAAAGGTTAGATTAAATTATGGCAGACGAAACTGTAGATTTTGTGGTTGTTGGGTCTGGATTTGGTGGCAGTGTTTCTGCGATGCGCCTCACCGAAAAGGGGTATAAGGTGATGGTGTTGGAACGGGGCAAACGGTATGAAGATGACCAATTCCCCAAAAGCAATTGGAATTTGCCCAAATTTTTGTGGTATCCCCTATTTCGGTGTTTCGGCATCTTTGAAATCACCCTCATGAACAACGTCATGGCATTGCATGGCAGTGGTGTGGGCGGTGGCAGTTTGGTTTATGCCAATGTGTTGATGGAGCCAGACGAAAAATTGTTTGATGCCCCGTCTTGGCGCGATTTTGGTGATTGGAAGACCCTGCTCCGTCCTCATTATGACACCGCCAAGCGCATGTTCGGCGTGACGGCAAATCCGCGCATGTCGCCCGCCGATGACATCCTGAAAGAAATCGCCCGCGAATTGGGCAAAGAAGCCACCTTCAAACCCGCCAATGTCGCCGTATTTTTTGGTGATGAGGACAAAGAAGGGCAAACTGTCCCCGACCCGTTTTTTGGTGGTGAAGGTCCCGACCGCGCGGGTTGTATTCATTGTGGCGGGTGTATGGTGGGCTGTCGGCATAACGCCAAAAACACACTGACGAAAAATTATTTGTATTTTGCGGAAAAATGGGGCGCACAAATCCGTGCCGAAGCGCAAGTGGTGGATATTCGTCCATTACCCGCAGGTCAAGCTGATGGCGCACGCTATGAGGTGGTGTATCAAAAATCTACGGCGTGGATTCCTAAGCTGACGCGCAAAATTGTGCGGACGCGCAATGTGGTTGTATCGGCGCATGTGACAGGCACACTCAAATTATTGTTCCATTGCCGTGATATATCCAAATCGCTCCCCAATTTATCTCCGCGTTTGGGCGAAATGGTGCGGACGAATAGCGAAACGATTCCGGGTAGCACCTCGTATGATAAGGATATTGATTTTTCGACCGGCATCGCCATCACATCGTTATTCAAATTAGACGAAAATACCCATCTCGAACCCGTCCGTTATCCAAAAGGGTCGGGCTTCATCCGCATGTTAGCCATGCCCATGATTGGCGCAGGTGGCACAACATTAGGTCGGTTGGGGCGTGCATTAAAATTGGTCATCACCCGCCCGCGTGACTTTTTCTATACCAAAGTATATGCAAAATGGGCAACGAGAAGCACGATTCTGCTGTTTATGCAAACCGAAGATAGCACCATGCGCGTGCGTTTGGGTCGGAATGTGTTCACAGGTGGGCGACGCGGATTGGTCTCACGGTTGAATCCGGGTGAGCGCATCTCGCCACCATTTGAAGTGTCACAGGGCATCACGCAAAAATTTGCGGATAAGACCAATGGTGTGCCACAAGATGCCATCCCAGAGGCATTACTCGGCATCCCCACCACCGCGCACTTGTTAGGTGGGTGTCCAATGGGGCATACCGCCGAAAAAGGTGTGGTAAATGACAAATTGCAAGTGAATAATTATGATGGGTTGTATGTGATTGACGGGTCTATCATCCCCGGAAATCCGGGCATTAACCCCAGCCTGACCATCACCGCATTGGCAGAATACGCCATGAGTCATATCCCCGCCAAAGACGGCGCAAAAGCCCGTCCGCCGATGGGGGTTGGCGCACCCTATACCCCGAAAAAGCCAGAAAATAAACCGACACAAGAACCCGAATTGATGGCGGGTGATTAGAATCAAAGAAGGGCGCATACAGTTGCGCCCTTTTTTATAATTTCCCTATGAAATAGGTGTTATCTTACCTCATTTCACCTTGAATTGGGTATCTATTTGCGCTTATCAAAATTTGCCTAG
>JALONZ010000112.1 GCA_025454675.1 Anaerolineae bacterium
TCGATTGCGACATATGCCCTCATGACGGGCAACGCCGACGCAGTGAGTATTGCTGAAGGCGGTCCACCCACCATTGCTGTTCGGGATGAACACAAGGGCAAAGTTCAGGGCTTATTGATTTATCATAACAAGAGTGAAAAAATCTTAGAGACACTCGGCGATTTTCCGATTGCATTTAGCCTTTTGCAACCCACCCTCGAAGATTTTACCTTGCAGATGGTGGCAAATCAGCTACTTGACCGCCGTATTGAAAAAATTGGCAAAAAAGACTGGTTGTTGTTTTTACCCGGTCAATATACCACTGTGGCAATTTTGTTTGTGAATGAGCCATCACCCATGCAAATCCGCGACTTAGAACGCCTGCGTCACGATTTTGAGCAAGCCAATCGCGCTCAACTGGCAAAAACGCACATTGATACCAACACACTCGCTTACCCATTTTTGATATTTGTGAAGAAGAAATTTGGAAAATAGCCTATGTCCGATGACGCAAAAAAACCAATCCGTAAACTTGGTGAAAAACCAACTACCCCACCTGATGCGGCAAAAAAACCGAATCCCGCAGAGGCATTTAAGGCAACTGTTGAGGCGAAAATTCAAGGTATCCTCTCTGAATTTGCAGAGGGGAAAATTAGCCGTGAACAATTTCAGGTGATTTATGCCCGTTATAGCGAACAATTGGCAATTGCCAATGCCGCCCTCATGACGGGGAATGAACTCTCGCAAAATAAAGACAACACCAGCACGATTGCGGTACGGAGCGCACATCAAGGTAAAGCAACAGGGCTAATGATTTATTATAATCGTAGTGGCACAATTTTAGAGACACTTGGTGAGCTAACGGTGCCAATTAGCGTCATTGGACCGCTTTTGAATGATTTTTCGTTTTTGATGACGGGTAATAAGCGAGCCGAGCGACTGGTTAAAAAAATTGGCGAAAAAGAGTGGTTATTGCTGGCAATGGGGCGCTATACGACCATCGTCACCCAATTCAAACATGAACCCGCGCAGATTCAAATCCGTGAATTAGAGACCTTGCACACCCATTTTGAAGAAGCAAATCGGACATTGTTTGAAACTGAAAAAGCGAATTCCAATAATATGGCGTACCCATTTTTAGAATTTGTGGAAAAACGGCTGAAGGGGTAAAAAGAAATGGGCTTGTTGGTTCCAAGCCCATTTTTATTCGGATGCGGATGATTCTCCGACCATGTTCAATAATGTGCGTGCCAATTGTGTAAATTCATCTCGCAATTCTGGTGGTTGTATAATCGTGATTTCACATCCCAAACTGACCAAAAATCGTGCCGCCCATTCCAAATTTTCTGCTTGCATGGTGAATAAGATGCCATCATCCACCGTTTCAAAAATGCCGATTGTTTTTGGGATATGCGCTAAGTTTTGGATGGTTGTATTCAATAGCACTTTCACCAACCACATATAAGGCAAAGTCGCCATTTTGGTGATGAGGTAGTCGAGTGCATCAAATTTGATGGGTGGGGTAAAATGATTATCAAGCAATTTGACGCGCTCAACACGGTCTAAACGGAAAATACGCAAATCCTCGCGCAGATGACAGTACCCAACCCCATACCATAATCCAGCATGATAAACGACTCCATAGCAATCGAATTCTCTTGTGGTTTTATGCTTACTCGTGTCTTGATATTCAAACCACACGCGCTGATGATAATATGTGGCAAGGCTCATGGTTAAAATAATATTATTGTTATTTGCCGATGTCTGTGAAACAGGCATATTAAATGTGAGTGCTGTTTGTAATGCGCGTGTTTGTTCGCGCAGATTATCGGGCAAAACACGCTCAATTTTTGCGATTGCATTATCAACCATAGATATTTTCAGTTGTTGCATCGCCAGCAACCCTAACATCACCGCCGAAATTTCATCATTTGTAAACATCAACGGGGGCAATCTGAACCCTGCGCGTAAATAATAATTCCCAAACCGCCCCACCTCACTTTCAATCGGAATCCCCATATCCCGTAGCATGGTGATATATCGGCGGATACTGCGAACATCTACCTCTAATTTTTGGGCTAATTCGGGTCCGCTTACAAAAGATTTTGATTGCAAAATTTCGAGGATGGTTAATAGTCGTGTTGTTGGATGATACATCGTATCTATTCTTTAACAAAAATTGACTTGAATGAGGACTGATTATATCCGCATTCAATTTGATAATAAATAGAGATGAAGCGATTAACAAAAAAGGATGACGAAATGATTTCTCAATCAGATGACAAAAATATATCCCCCGATTTCAACTTTTTGCTTGGGCGGTGGCGTGTTGAGAATAAAATGCTCCCCAAACGCCTAGAAGGGAGTGACGATTGGAAAACCTTTGAGGCAACACAAGAATGCACCTCTGTTTTAGGTGGTGTGGGTGTGATTGATGAGATGATTCATACCGAAGGTACATCAATTGGTATGTCACTTCGCTTTTTTAACCGCGAAACACAACAGTGGTTTATTTATTGGGTAAGTTATCGAGATGGGGTGATGCAACCGCCTGTTACAGGCAATTTTAAGGACGGGGAAGGCATTTTTGAGGGGGCAGATATATGGAATGGCACGCCGATTATTGTACGTTTTCGCTGGACAAATACCGACACCCCAACACCGCGCTGGGAGCAATTTTTCTCATCGGATAATGGTCAAACATGGGAAAAGAATTGGGAGATGAATTTTACGCGAATCTGATTCAATCGTAGGGCATGATTTTAATTCAGAAATCATGCCCTATCAAAATTTTATGATGTTTGTGGATAGTGTGCGCGGGGTTTATTGATGAATAACCCAAATAGCATGGGCAAAAAGCCTAAAACCACACCTGCCAACAAGATAAAATCATAGCCATCCAACATATCATATACCCAACCAAAAATCCATGGACCCGTAGATGTGCCAAAAATGAGAAATGTGGCAGTAAATCCGCGAATCGCGCCTAAATGTTCGCGCCCGAACATTTCTGCCCAGATGTTGTTATCTAAAATACCCCCTAGCGCGAATACCACCCCAAAAATAATCGCGTAGGCATAGACCATCCACATCTCGCGCATGGTCATGGCAAGGGCAAGGGTGAGTATCATCATCATAATTTGGAACGACATCAACCAACTGAGGCGGAATTTGCGAAGTGTGCCACCAATGATGAGCGTCACAATGGCATTCACGATGGCGAGTAGCCCATAGGCTGATGCAACAGTGGTAGGAGAATGTCCTTGTGCGCCAAAAATAGAAACTTGATGCAATACCAATCCCGAACCCCATGCCGATGAGAAAAACCGTCCAAAGACGAATATCCAAAACATAGGCAACCGACGCGCCTCTTGCAATGTCCAATTATCTTCTGCCGTGACGGGGAATAATTCGGCGGTGGTCATCATCGCGTGTGGGCTAGAAACAGGGGTTGCATCGGGCAATAAGCCGAATTGTTCGGGACGGTCACGCATTAACCCCCACCAAACAGGCAAAAATGCAATCGCAATCATGCCCGCCAATATGACCCATGTCCAACGCCAGCCAAATGTGTTAATCAAATTTTGCAGGATGTGCAAATATTCAGTTTGGAACAAAGCAAATACCACCAATGCCAAGCCAATCACCCAACCGCGTTTAATTCGCCACCATTTGCCAAGTGCGGTTGTGCTGACCAAAACCATTGAACCGTGACCCAGTGTTCGCATGATGATAAAACTGAGGAGCAAAGTGAACGGACCCGTGACCAATGCCGATGTAACCAAGCCAATGACGAATAATACACCTACCGCAAACCCAACAAGACGGCTACCACGACGGTCAATTTGTCTGCCAATCCATGTTAAACTGAGGGCGGCAATAAATGTTCCCAACCCGAACAGACCCGAAACAGTTTGGCGGTCAATGGCAAAATCGGTTATATAATGGTCAATGAACAGGGAATAACTGAAGGCTTGTGCAGGGGCAGATGCAACGATGCCCACTGTGGCGGCAATCCAGATAACCCAACCATAAAAAAACGGAGCGCGGTCTATAAGGCTTCGTGACGGGAGTGTGCTGATAGCACGAACCTGCGTGGTCATAGGTGGTATTGTCGTTTTCGTTAGAACTGAAGGCTAAAGTCCAGTTAAATCCAATAAACAAGTGATAATTTCGATTATACAAGAGGTTAAAATAGCAATGGCATTATTAGGACTTAACGCGCATAAACGGGTAAGGTGGGTTATTTGAAATGAAAATTCCAGCATTTGAATTAGAACGTTTTTTTGCCCCATATGAATTTAGCACCAAATATTTACTCGGTAGTTCCGATTGTCAATCTATGAGCATCAATGACCTGCTCGCACTCGAAAATGGCGCGTCAAACGCTTTTGGTGAGGTGTGGCTTGGCTATACCGAATATGAAGGCAATCCTCAACTCCGCGCTGAAATTGCGACTTTATACACACAAATTGACCCTGCCCAAATTTTGGTTTTTTCTGGGGCAGAAGAGGCGATTTTTGCATATATGAACACAACCGTTGGCGCAGGCGACCATATCATTGTTCATGCGCCCAGTTATCAATCGCTGTATGAAATTGCCCGCGCCAATGGCTGTGAAGTTTCATTTTGGATGGCAGATGAGGCGCAAGGCTGGGATTTGGATTTGAACTGGCTGGCAGATACCATTCGCCCCAATACCCGCGCTGTGATACTCAACACACCTCATAACCCGACAGGGTATTTGATGTCGCGGGAAAAATTTGAGGCGCTCATCACCCTGTTGCGCCCACACGGAATTGAATTATTTTGTGATGAGGTGTATCGCGGATTAGAACACAACCCACAAGACCGCCTGCCTGCCGCCTGTGATAACTATGAGTTTGCCACATCATTAGGTGTAATGAGCAAGACGTATGGGTTGGCGGGGTTACGGATTGGCTGGGTTGCCACACGCAATCGCGCTCGATATGAACGCATGGCGCAATTCAAAGATTACACCACCATTTGCAACAGCGCCCCCAGCGAATTTTTGAGCCTGATTGCTTTGCGCCAACGCGAAACGATTGTGAGGCGCAATTTGGATATTATCCAGCAGAATTTGACCTTGCTAGATGATTTTTTTGTCCGTTATGAATCACGGATTGACTGGAAACGTCCGCGTGCAGGGTCAATCGGATTTCCGCGCCTCAAATGGGATGTGAATAGTGAGGCATTTTGTGTTGACCTGATTGAAAAATGCGGGGTGATGCTATTGCCGAGTACATGCTTTTTTGCGGGGGATAAGCATGTACGATTGGGGTTTGGGCGGGCGAATATGGCGCAAGCATTAGCCGAGTTTGAAATTCATTTGCATCAATTTTTGTAGATGGTGGTGGAATTTGATAAAATGGGCTAGACTAATAAACAGAGAGAAGAAAGTTGTTTTTATGGAAACAGTTCATTTCGATTTAATAAGATGCGGGGAGGTATAGCCGTGAGTCGTTTTGGGAATAAATACGTGATTGGTCTCACGGGGAATATTGCTGTTGGCAAAAGTGTAGTCCGTCAAATGCTCCAACATTTAGGCGCATATACCATTGATGCAGACGGCTTGACCCATCAGGCGATGTCTACGGGCGCGCCTGCCTATAAACCGATTGTAGAGACCTTTGGGCAAGTGATTCTTAATCCCGATAAGAGTATTAATCGGGGGATGTTGGGCAATATGGTATTTGGCAATCCTGCTTTGCTCGCCAAATTAGAAGCCATTGTGCATCCTGTGGTGGGGCAAGCGATTAATACACTCGTCAGTCGTGCCAAGCAACCGATTGTAGTGATTGAGGCAATAAAATTAGTTGAAGGCGATTTGGGCAAAGCCTGTAATGCGATTTGGGTGGTGGATGCGACTCCCAAATCACAATATTTACGCCTGATTCAAAAACGCAAAATGACCGAAGCCGAAGCCAAGCAACGCATCCTCGCGCAGAATTCACAAAAAGACAAAGTGAAATCCGCGCATGTGGTCATCCAAAATGATGGCAACCTCGAAGAGACATGGAAGCAGGTTCAAATTGCGTGGAACGCGATTCCTGTAAATGTTCCCCCTGCCCCAACACCAAAACCGGTTGTGCCAACCACACCTGTCGTTGCACCAAAACCACCGGTTGCAACAACACCAACCACGTCCACCGCGCCAACACCCCCACCAAAACCAACCCCAACCGCGCCCACCCTACCCACACGTCCCGCCACTGCGCCATTAGGGACAATTTTGGTCAAACGTGGGATGCCCAACAATGCCGAACTCATCGCGGGATATTTATCACGCGCAACGGGCAAAAGTGTGAGCCGCGCGGATGTGATGATGAATTTTGGTCAAAAGAGTTATATGATTGCCGAAGCGAATGGTCGGATTGTGGCAGTGGTCGGTTGGCAAGTGGAAAATCTCATCACCCGTGTGGATGAAATTTATATTGATGCCATTCCAGAACGCCCACAAACCATTTATGCGCTGGCACAAACCATCGAAGAAGCCTCTAAAGAATTGCAAAGCGAAGTGAGTT
>JALONZ010000113.1 GCA_025454675.1 Anaerolineae bacterium
TCCATACACCGTAGCAAGGATAACCGTCCCTTTGGTTGTGCCTTCCACTTTATCCATGAATTGTTCTAAATAGGCGACTGTTTTCTTCATCACTTCTGCCGATTGCAACACGAAGGGCAAAATCAGTTCACCCGCGCCGAATTTATCCCCAACTTCTTTCATGGCGGGGAGCAACACCGTATTCAACACGGTTACAGGGTCATGGCGGGTGAGGCAGGTATCAATCAGGCGTTCCACACCATCTTTTTTACGGTGAACAATTTGCCAATGCAACGCTTCTTCGGCGGTCATATCGGCGGTGGGGTCTACGACTTCTTGCCCCGCCACTTTGACCTCATTTTGTTCAAAATATTGAATAAAACGGGGCAGGGCATCGGGGTCGGTGTTGAAAATGAGGTCATTCGCCAATTTGCGTTGGGTTGAAAATGAGGTCATTCGCCAATTTGCGTTGGTCATCGGGGATTTCGGCGTAGGGGGTGATATGGGCAGGATTGACAATCGCCATATCCAAGCCTGCTTCAACGGCATGATACAAGAACACACTATTCAACACACCACGCGCCGCAGGTGTCACACCAAAGCTCACATTACTCACCCCCAGCGCGGTCATCACACCCGGTAAGTGTTGTTTGATGAGCCGAATCGCTTCAATGGTCTCTACGGCATCATTCCGCAATTCTTCTTGACCAGTCGTCAATGGGAAGGTGAGGGTGTCATAAATCAAATCTTCTGGCGAAAGCCCATATTCATTCACCGCGATTTCGGTGATGCGTTTGGCGATTTCAAACTTTTTCTGACGGGTATGCGCCATGCCTTCTTCGTCAATGGTCATCGAAAGCACACCCGCACCGTGTTTTTTGACGATGGGCAACACTTTATCAATCCGTTCCCGCCCATTTTCGAGATTATTCCCGTTGATAATGGCACGACCGGGGTATAACGCTAATGCCGCCTCCGCCACATCAACTTCGGTGGTATCAATGATGAGCGGGACCTCGATGGACATCGCCAACTTTTTGACGAGTTTTTCCATTTGGGCGCGTTCATCATCGCGTTCTGTGAGCGCCACACACACATCCAGCATGTGCGCCCCACTTTCGACTTGTTCCACCGCAATTTGGATGATGCTATCATAATCATCATCTAACAAAAGGCGTTTCACTTTACGGCTACCCTGACTATTCACCCGTTCCCCGATGAGTGTGGGACCCGGATTTTGTATCATGCGCGTGGCGGTCATGCCCGATGAGGCTTGCGCTTCGTGTTGGGGTGTGCGTTGCTTTGGTGCTTGGCGTTTGAGGGGGTTGCCCGCCTTAATCGAATCCAGATATTCTTGATAGGTATAGCCATTTATTTTTTGATACAGTTGCGCGAGGTGAGGCGGTTGTGTCCCACAGCATCCGCCGACCACATTCACACCCCAACGGGTAAATTCTGATACCATTTCGCTGAAGGGTTCGGGTGTCATGGGATAAACCGCTTCACCATCCACATTAATCGGCAAGCCTGCATTCGGCAATACGCTGATGGGGAAGCGCGAGCGTTCCACCAGATATTGAATCGGTTGGCGCATATATTCGGGACCTGTGGAGCAGTTCATGCCAATCACATCAATCGGCAACGATTCTAAGGTGACGGTTGCGCCCGCAATATCCGTGCCGAACAACATCCGCCCACTAATGTCCAATGTGATTTGGACTTGCAACGGGATGCGATTGCCCGATTCTTTGAAATAGCGATTGATGCCATAAACAGCGGCTTTGACCTCTAAAATATCTTGACTGGTCTCGATTAGCAGTAAATCTGCGCCACCTTCGACCAAACCTTGTGCTTGTTCATAAAATAAATCTGCCAATTGGTCAAACGACACATTACTCAATTCGGGGTCATCACCAGACGGCAGTTTGCCACTGGGTCCGATGCTCCCCGCCACAAAACGCGGGATGCCCGTCTCTTTTTCAAAGCGGTCACACACACTACGCGCAAGTTGGGCGGCGGCACGGTTGACTTCCAAAACTTTATCCCCCAAGCCATATTCGCCAAGTGTCCAGCGATTGCTACGGAAGGTGTTCGTCTCCACCACTTCGCTCCCCACTGCGAGGAACGAGGCATGAATTTCGCCGATGACATCGGGGCGGGTGATGACCAAATAATCCACACAGCCATTCAGATGTTCTCCACCATAATCGGCGGCGGTGAGGTTATACCGTTGGATACTCGTCCCCATGGCACCATCAAAAATGACCACATGGTCGGCGAGTGCATCCAGATAACGACGATTGGTATAGGTACGATTCGACATCAGTTGAGGGTCTCTTTCTTATATACTAACACAGACGATAATTTCACAAATTGGGATAGAGTTGGGATATGAATGCTAGGAATTTTACCACGTTCTATTGATTATTTAACGTCAATTATGGTTAAGGCTATTTGCATTTATCCCCACCCCCTAACCCCCTCCCCATTGCATGGAGAGGGGGAATTTTTGCTCCCTTCCCCTATTTTATGGGGGAAGGGCTGGGGATGGGGGATGTTTTTAAGATATTTTTTGTTATCCATAACTCACGTTATTTAACGCTTTTTCCAACCGATTGGCAACATCCAACCAAGTGGCAATATCCGCATCCGCCACGCGCTTATCCATCCAAAAATTAAATTGGAGTCGCTCCCGTTCTTCAAGCGCGGTAGATTCATCGCGCAAAATGGCATACGAATCGGGGCGATAACGAAAATGGTCATATTGCAGATGCGCCAAAATGACATTGCTGATGGCGTTGGTGACATGGCTATATTTTTCAAATTCGGATTGGGTAGATTGTACCGCCCGCGCCAAATCGAAAACGGCTAATAGAAAATGAGCGCACCCCGCTTTGGGGAATTGGGGGATGCTATGCGTGGGTAAATCATCCGAAGCCGACCCATACACGATGACCGTCAATAAAATATCGCGCACCCAACGCGCTTCGGGATACATACCCTCAAATTTGGGCAGGAATGTCTCGAAGAGTGGGGCGGCGATAGATACGGCGATGAGCGGGTCTAATTGAGCCAGCAACCGTTTGAGGGTATCTTGTGATGTCCCCCATTCGCGTTGTTGGGCAGATAACCGAAGTTGTGTTAAATCTGTTTGGGTGTTTGTGTCCATTAATCCTATATCATCACGCGGTAGATGCTAATTGCGATTGATTAGCATTATCGGTATCGCTGAACGGTAATGGAAGGGTAAATATGAAATTTGCCCCTTTTCCGACTTCACTTTCGACCCAAATCTTGCCATTATGGGCTTCGATGGCTAATTTGCAAAAGGTGAGTCCCAAACCAACACTATTATGGTTATTTTGCTGATGGGCGCGATTAAATTTTTCAAAAATGCTTTGTTGCATATCGGCGGGGATGCCATCGCCGGAATCTTGCACATTCACCCACACCATGCCGTCTTTCATCCGTGCGCCGATGCTAATCAAGCCCCCATTTGGTGAATATTTGAGTGCGTTTTCAATCAGATTCACAATCACGCGCAAAATCATATCCGCATCTAGCGAGAGGGGAGGCAAATTATCGGTGAGAATGAATTGAAAATGTTGGCTGGCTTCTAGCGCGAGGGGTTGCACCAAGTCCACCGCATTGCTCATGACATCATTCAAATTTGTCCAATCGGTTTTGATGAATGATTCGCCACTTTCAATCCGTTCTATATCCAACAGATTATCAATCAGACGGCGTAATTGGCGCACACTGCGGATATTGATTTGCAACATATTCAGGACGGTGACATCGCCATAATTTGCCAATAATTCTGCCAATTTGGATGTACTGGCGCGTAGGGTTTGGAGGGGGACGCGCAAATCATGATAAATCATGGCGCTCAAATCACGTTGAAATTGGGCTTGGTCTAATTTATCACGAATATCCTGACCATCTGCCCAACGGAGCAGGGTGGCTTTATGCACATTTCCCGCCAACAAAATGCCGATTTCATCTGCGAGTGGGATAATGTCGGTGATAAATTGCCCCGTGTTGGGGTGCAAACACACCAGCGCCCCAATTACACGGTCTTGATAAAGCAAGGGTATCCCCAATGCCGACCCGCCAGATGGAAGGATATTATCTTGGCGCAAATTGCCCCAGCGCGGGTCTACGGCGATATTGGATAAAATCACGGTGCGCTGACTGTGATAAATATGCCCTACCACGCCCGAATACAGCCACACCTCCCATGTTTCGGCATCACGGTTATACAGATTTGTCATCTCATAGCCGATGGTATCGGTTGGTTTGCCTTTGTCGTTGAATAACACCAAAAAGCTCATTGGCGCATCGAATAACTTACCAATTTCACGCAAGGCAACATGCACCAAAGAGGCGAGGCGGGTTTCTGTATTCAGTTGTTTTGCCAGTTGATATAACACCTCTGCAAATTTTGGCATAATGCGCCTCATCACCGTCCAAATAACCGATTAATTTCGGCGGCAAGTTGCCGAAACGCCATTTCTGGCACGGCGGGGTTGAATTGAATTTTGGGCAAATTATTTGCCTCTGCGGGCATACGGTCAATTGGTTCGCTGATGAGCAGAAAGATGTGTTTATCCCGATTATGAAAATGTCGCCAATTCTTCATCACATTTTCATTACGCAAAGCCGCCACCGATAGCACAATAACCACGGCAGGGCATTCTAGGCGGGCTTGTTGGGTCATCGCCTCCCATTCTGGCGACCCTTCAACCCATTCTTGGTCTGCCCAAACTGGCAAACCGGCATCCATCAATACATTCAGCAACGGCGCGACCACTCTATCCCAATCTTGACGCGAATAGGTGACTAAAATGTTATTTGCCAACGAAACCAGATTATTGGTGTCGGTCATTTTGCTGGGGTGCATCCAGAGCGTTTCGTACTCATTGGTTTTGCGCTTGCCTTTGGGATTGATTTTTGTGTCTTCGGGCAGGCGGTTGGTGATGATTTCGGATGTGAAACGTTGCGGTGTATTGGTGAATTGAAAACGCAAATTGCGACCAATTTGGATGATGTCGCCGTTTTTGAGTGGGCGTGTATCTTCCAAAATTTCGCCATTGAGGATGGTGCCATTGGTTGACCCCAAATCGCTGATAGAGTAGGTGCGTCCCACCAGTGATAAGCGGAAATGCTCACGGCTCAGTTCGGGTTCAATGATGACAATGTTGCACGCGGTAGACCGCCCGATGGTGACATTCATCCCGCTCAATGGATAAACGGCGGGTTGTGCGCCTTCTTCGCGCCCCAAATAGACCAAATACGATTGTAAAAATTGCGTATCGTCAAATGTTGTTTGTGTAGTACGTGATGAGCGTAGGTCATCTGTACCCGGTTCACCCGGACGAAATTCAAGCGTGATGGTATCGCCCATTTCGATGATGCAGGTGGATTGTAATAACCAAGATGTGCCACCTTCTAAGACCTGACCATTGATGAATGTGCCATTACTCGAATTCATATCCTGAATTTCATAACCGCTGTCGGTTAGGGTTAGGCGAATATGCTCGCGGCTCACTTCGTTGTCGTGAATGATGATGGTGTTGCGGTTGCCCCGCCCAATGGTAACGACAGGGGTATTTAACCGATAAATTGTCCCCGGTTCGGGACCTCTACGCATAATTAAATGAGCCATATTCTTTTATCACCTATTTGCCTACATCTATTAACATGATTATAGCAGATAGAAAATATTTTGCTTGGCATTATTGCCTCAGAAATGTACGAATTTCGTTAATTACGGCGGTCATATCGCCCTCATCCACTTCATAGAACGATGCGAGTGGAATGCGCTCGCCACTTTTCATCACCAAGAACACCCCATACATGCCAATTTCGGCGTTATGTTGGGTTTCGATACGCGATATGGCAAAAATGGAATGGCGTGTTTCGATGGGGCGTAATAAGCCAATGCGCCGAATCACCATAACCTCTTGTGTGCGGTCAAATTCGCAATGCACACCATAACTTAAATGGCGCGTGGCGATGATACCAATGACGACTAACCCACCAATCAACATAAAAAAGAATAGCGCCACCATCACCCACAACATACCATCGCGCTCAAGCCGATTTTCGACAATATCGGCAATTTGAAAGATAAAAATAATGAAGGCGATGATGCTAATCAGGGTGAATAGGGATGCAAACACGGTTGCCCAACGGCGCTGGTCTTTGAGGATAAGGTGAGTAGGGGTTGTGTAGATGACTTTCAACATCGTATTCCTGCCTATTTAGGGGTAGGGTAAATTTTTATAAAATGAATTATAATCACATTCAGTTAGGATGAGTTGAGAAAATAAATCATGACAGATAAACAAGCAATCCGCGTTTTACATTTCGCTGATACCCATATTGGCATGGAAAATTATGGGCGTATAGACCCTGAATATGGCTTAAATAGCCGTGTATTAGATTATTTGCGCCGTATGGATGATATGGTGGATTATGCCCGCGAGCATGATGTGGATTTGGTCATTTTTGCGGGAGATGCTTTCAAAACGCGCACACCCAACCCCACTTATCAACGCGAATTTGCCCATCGCATCCGCGCCTTATCTGAACTTGCGCCAACGGTGATGCTCATTGGCAACCATGACATCGCGCCTGCCATTTTGCGTGCTAGTAGCATCGAAATTTATGCGACATTAGCCGTGCCGAATGTGTGGGTGGCGGACGAATACACCACTCAGCGCGTGAGTACCAAGCGTGGCGATGTGATTGTCGGGTCTGCGCCGTATCCCATGCGGGCGCGGATTTTGGAAAAACTCAAAAATACGGCGGGCATGAGCATTGCCGATACAGAACGCGAATTGGAACGGGTGCTGATTGATATTTTGCAG
>JALONZ010000114.1 GCA_025454675.1 Anaerolineae bacterium
ACGATACGGACGTTTTTCTCCATCACTATCACCATATCGGCGTGGTGGACGGCTATCATCCCCGTCACGGCGGGGCGGACGGCTGTCTCTATCCCCTGAACCGCGATACGGACGCTTTTCTCCATCTCCTGATGCACCATATCTACGGGGTGGACGGCTATCATCCCCGTCACGGCGGGGCGGACGGCTATCTCTATCCCCTGACCCACGATACGGGCGTTTTTCACCATCACTATCAGCAGATTTGCGATATGGTGGTCTTTCGCTACCATTATTATCATCATAACGCCGTTTTGGGCGGTCGCTACTATCGCCTGATTTGCGTGGAGAGCGCACACCACCAACTAATGTTTTTGGTTTGCGAATATCGCGCAATGATTTTTTGCGGTTTTTGATATACACAAGTTCAGGCGCGGGGGTTTTCATGGCTTCAATTTCTAACGCACCCATTTCCATCCATTCGCCGCGTTTTAACCGTCCCAAATCGAGCTGACCAATATGGGTACGGACTAATTTTTTAACGGGGAAGCCCAATGCCGATGCAGTCCGCCGAATTTGGCGTTTTTTGCCTTCGGTCATGACAATTTGCAACACCGTAGTTTCGGGTGTGGTCTCCATAATCGTGATATAACACGGTGCGGCACGCCCCTCTTCGAGGTAAATGCCATCTTGCCAGCGCGTCAAAACATCACGTTCTGGCTTGCCATAAACAGTGGCTAAATAGGTTTTGGTATGCTCATAACGCGGATGCGCCAATTGATTGGTCGTTTCGCCATCATTGGTTAGCACCATCAACCCTTCACTATCGGCATCTAAACGCCCAATCGTAAACAAATGCCCCTCAACGGGCAACATATCCCGCACAACAGGGCGGTCATCTTCATGATTCGGTGTGTTGGATGACAACACATTGGCAGGTTTATAAAAGGCAAAATAACGTTTTTTCAATTTTTTGAAATTGAGTTTTTCGCCATCTACTTCAATATCGTCTTTCATCGGGTCTGCTTGTGCGCCAAGTGTAATCAATTTGCCATTCACACGCACACGACCTTGTTCAATGTATGCTTCACAGGCGCGGCGACTGCCTAAGCCCGCTTGGGATAAAATCTTTTGTACACGTTCCATTATGGGGTTTTTCTTTCGATAGTGATATTTGAGCATGTGAGTGTATCAGATAAATGCCAGATTACATAGTGGTGATTTTTTCATGTGGATTTATCGCTATATTACCCTATTTGGCATATAATAAAATCATGATTAAATTATTGCTTATCGGAATAGAGGTTTATTTATGGCAATTTCCAATCGCTCACAATCAGGCGCAATTTATGAGCATATTGAAGTCAAAAATCCTGTCACAAGCGAAATTATCGGGTCGATTCCCCAAACATCCGCCGATGAAATCAAAGAGACAATCGAGCGGGCGCGGGATGCCCAAATTGGCTGGGGTGCATTATCTCCATCAGAACGGGTCGGTTATATCCGCCGTTGGGCAGATTTGGTTTGGGAACAACAAGAAACCCTCATCAAAATTAATCGGCGCGAGACAGGCAAAACCGATTCAGGCGCGTTCTTAGAAATTATCGTCCTCGACAACATCTTGCAATATTATATTCATCACGCGCCCAATTTTCTAAAAACCCAACAGCGGCGCACTATCGTCCCATTCATCCAAAAAGCCAAAGTATTCTATAAACCGCATGGTGTGGTGGGTGTTATATCCCCATGGAATTATCCCTATTTGTTGGGGTTAATTGACCTTGTACCTGCCCTAATTGCTGGGAATAGTGCCTTGCTCAAACCGAGTGAAGTCACCCCATTCACCGCCGAATATGCCATCAAGTTGATGCACGAAGCAGGCATCCCGCGTGATGTGGTGCAGGTGATTCATGGTGATGGGCGGGCGGGCGCGACATTGGTGGAGCATGTAGATTACATCGCATTCACCGGTAGCACCGCCACAGGGCGTAAAGTCGCAGAGACCGCCGCCAAGCGACTCATCCCCTATAGCCTCGAATTGGGCGGAAAAGACCCGTGCATTGTGCTAGAAGATGCCGATTTAGATATGACCGCGGCGGGTTTAGTGCGGAGTGCCTTTGAAAATGCGGGGCAAGTGTGCATCAGTGTGGAACGTGTGTATGCCGATGCGCGAATTTATGATGCCCTGATGGATAAATTACTCTATTATGCGGGCAAATATCAAATGGGTTCGGATGATGGCATGGATATTCACATGGGAAGCATGACCAATACCCGTGAATTAGAACGCACCGAAGCCCATATTCATGATGCAATCAGCAAAGGGGCGCGGGTGGTATTTGGTGGGCGCAGACGACCTGAACTGGGTCCCTTATTTTTTGAGCCGACTATCCTCGCCGATGTTGACCATGCGATGGATGTCATGCGCCAAGAGACATTCGGTCCCATCTTACCCGTGATGAAATTTCATAACCTCGAAGAAGCCATTCGCTTGGCAAATGATAGCGAATATGGCTTATCGGCATCCATTTTCACCCGCGATTTTAAGCGTGCCGAAGCCATTGCCAGACGACTGGATAGTGGTGATGTGAGTGTCAACCGTCCGCAAATGGTTGTCGCCACCCCTTCCCTGCCATCTGGCGGACAACGCAATAGCGGTGTGGGACGGCGCAATGGCAAAGAAGGCTTATTACGCTTCACCCATACCCAATCTTTCTTGACGGATAATCTGTTTGGTCAACAACCAGAATTACGCCTTGCAGACCCATTTTCGCTTCAAGTGGCAATGGTATTACGCACCATTCGGCGTTATATCAAATTTATTTAGCCCGATGCGCCACCCAATAAATAATACCCGTCAAAAAGCTGGTCATCCCTGAATAAATCTGAATCATCAGGGAACGGCTAGGCAGTTTGGCGGGTTTTGTATCAAGGCACGCTTGATACGCGCTAATGGTCTGGTTAATTACCGTATCCCAATCATGCTTTTGCACTTTTTGACGGGCAGATAGGCATAACGCCTCATAATTTGGGGCTTCAGCAACCCGTTTCACTGCATCGGCAAAGGCTTGATGGGTGGTATTTTGTGGAAATGCCACCCCACATGATTCATCTACAAATTCATCCACCGTCTGATTGGATAAACCCACCACAGGCTTACCCGCCGCCAATGCTTCAATCACCACCAAACTTTGCACCTCTAACACCGATGCCGATAGGAATACATGCGCTTCTGCCAATTTATCAGGGACAAGTTTGGGGTCAATCCGCCCGGTAAATTCAACATTCTTTAGCCCATAATGCGCCACTTTTTGCAACAACTCTTCGTGATAACCATGATGTCCAATGTATCCAACCAATTTGAGTTCATAATGACTGGGCAAATAGCGCATAACTTCCACCAAATATTCCTGATTTTTGCGCGGGATAACATGCCCGATGAACATCAATTGGCGGGTGGGGGTATCACGGGTGGGTAATGGGTAAGCATTCAAACGTTTGAGGTCACGCCCATTGGAAATTTGGAATAATTTGCCCGCATACCCCAATTGGCGCAGGTCATTCAATGCCGATTGATTAATGGCAACCACTGCCGAACAATGCCGATAAAATGCCCGCACAATTGCTTTGAATAAAAAGGTGCGTTTTGTCCATTTGGCAACAGGATACCCTTGCGAAAAATCGCTCAATTTGGTCGGGAGTTCATGCGCGGTATAAACAAATGGCACATTATGCCGAAGCGCCCATGCTTGACCAACCACACCAATCAGCAAATAGGTGTGTGTGTGAATAATATCGGGCTGAAATTCATCTAAAAATTGATGTAATTGGCGCAAATGCTTCCCCGACACATTCGCCATCACCACCTCACCATCACCTACACATGCCATATAAAACCGATTCAGTCCGTTGGGATACACAACCAAACCCGTTTTTTCACCAGGGCAAATATACACCACATCATGCCCGTGTTGTGCCATCATTTCGGCTAATTCCAACGCAACTCGGCTTTCTCCGCCCACGCTTGATTCTCTGAATGAAGCTAAAAATGCAATTTTCATAATCAACCTGTCCACAAATAATTAAATCGTCTTCGGAGCAACACGAAATGATAAGGGTAATCCGAGCAGTAACCACAATTGGGCATGAAATACGGGTAATGCCAGTAAAATCACCGTCAAGAATGGTAACATCACAAAGGCTATTATCATCAATAAAACCTCGCGCCCGTTGTTGGGGATAATGCGCTCCCCTCTGACATTATTATCTATCATCCAGAAGAGAATCGCCAATATAGTAAGCATCATGAATCCCCATTGTGTGCCAATAAATAACATCCAATTTGATTGATACATACCCAGACCATGCACCAACCCAACACCCTGCCCACCCACTATCAATATCACCCAACCTGCCCCACCCGCCATAATATCATGACTGACCCGCCCAACGATTCGTAGGCGTTTCATAAGGGGGGTCTTGTGAGCCGTAAATAGCGCACGAATAGCATAACCAATTTCTTTGCTCCCCAGCGCGTGCCTGACGGTCTGGTGATACCGATTTTTAAGCGCATCCCAAAAATTTGCGCCCAGAACAACGGTTGCAGTGAATGGCAAAAAAATCGGTTTGGCATATACCCGCCCGTTTTCGCCAAAATAGGCTTTTAGGAACATACGCCATTCTTCGGCAATCGCGTCTTTATCCCAAAAATCATGCGCTTCTAACAGGGTAAAACTGGCGGAATAGGATGAGATGGGCATAATCAGCCACCACGATGCCAAATATGCCAATTCTAACGCGCTGGCATAAATATTGACCAACCGCAACGCATGAGGCAAGGCATCAATTTTGCCATGATACCGAATCGGGGCTTGCCAAAAGGTCATATAACGATTGTCATCGGTGATAAAGTGATAGGTCAGCGCCGAAAAATAATTGGGATGCCACAAGGTATCGGCATCCATCGTTGTGATGATTGTGGTCGCAAATGAATGCTGTTCTGCCTGTAAGATGTGTTTGGTTTGGTGAATGGCATAACGGATATTCGCCGATTTGCACCGAATTTCGCCAGCCTGCCCTTCTGGGTGATAGGTAACAAGCATTCGCGCAAAATAAGATGCAAATTCGGTTTGCAGTTGAGTGGCTTTGGTCGGCGCATCCGTTTCGCGCCCTTCCATCGCCAAAACAACCGTCATATGTGATGCCTCTGTGGATTGCGATAGGCGGGTTAGTGATGCTTGCAAAACGGTTAATGATTCATGGTCATTGGGCAACAACACAATATGATGCACATCTTCCCACACGATTGTATGGGGTTGCTGATGATATAAGGCACGCCAATCTTGTTGCGATGCGAGGCGGATTTGTCGTAACCCACGCCAATGGGCATACACGGCAAATAAAAATCGCGCCACCAAATACCAAACCCAAATCAGTGTTATCCAGCCCAATAAAATGGGCGCGTTGAATAATGCCCACACGCAAAATATCACTATCATGCCTGTCATGATGGCGGGTATGGCATCTAAGCTATGTTGATAACGGGGCGTGACCGACAAATTGCCTCTCAAATCAGGTTGTTGATTGATATGCACAAAAGCATAGCACAAGGCGCAAATGAATTGAACGGCTATATATGACACAATCGGTTAAAAGTGGTACACTATAACATAGCATCATTTATCGAAAGAGTCATTATTTTATGAGTGCAAAGATTCTCATTGTTGAAGATAATCAAAGTATGTCTCGCATTTTGCAAATCAATTTGGAACATGCGGGTTATAAGGTCAAAGTTGCCGCCGATGGTCCCACCGGACTCAAATTATACGAAACCATGAAGCCCGATTTGGTCATGCTGGATGTGGCATTGCCATATATGAGTGGCTTAGAGGTGTGTCAGCGCATCCGCGAAGAATCGAATGTCCCCATTTTGATGATGAGCGCCCATGCCATCACCGAAGAAGAAATCGCGGCAGGGTTGGATATTGGCGCAGATGAATATATGGTCAAACCACTGGGCGATATTGAACTTGCCGCCCGCATCAAAGCCTTATTGCGCCGTGCCAGCGCCGAAGCCAACGAAGGCAAGCCCCTCATCACCTACAAAGATGATTATTTATCTGTAGACCTCAATACACGGCGGGTTTATATCAACAACAAAGAATGTCGGTTAACCCCCACCGAATTTAATCTGTTGGTATTATTCATCCAAAACAGTGGCGAGGTATTGAGTTTTCAACAAATTTTAGAACAAGTTTGGGGACCCGAATATAAGAGCGAACACCATTATCCACGCATTTATGTATCACATTTGCGCCGTAAGGTGGAACCCGATTTCAAAAACCCGACCTATATTCATAATGAATATGGGGTTGGCTACCGTTTCGTCCCCAAAACCAACGCCAATCGGCGCTAATCAATCCGCATAGGGCATTAAACGTATCCATTCATCATAGGGTATCAATCGTAGGGGCTTGCCATGGCAAGCCCCATATACAGCAA
>JALONZ010000115.1 GCA_025454675.1 Anaerolineae bacterium
AAAAACCGGCGACATATTTTTCATCCATCAGCGACCACACCTCAATATACCCACCATCTATAACAGCTATCCAATATACAGATACGCCATATTTTTCATATAGGCGAAATTTTTTTACTTTATCTTTTGTGGCAGTAGATGGCGATAACACTTCAACTATCAATGTCGGCGCACCGATGAAATGCGTATCGGCATCGTGGCAGGTGCTATTTTCTGCAATCCAAAATACATCTGGCTGAACAATATTCCACTCGTCCAAACGCACATCAGACGGGGATAAAATCACCTCGCCATTAGGGAAAAGCGAAACCAACGCTTGATAAATCCGCCCGACTGCCCGTTGATGGGCATTTATAGGCGATGCCGCCACAATCACCTCACCATCTATCAATTCTTGGGGTAAATTCGTCTCTGGCAGGGTTAAATAGTCATCCGCCGAAAGACGGGTCTTTATCGGTAGTGCCATTTTTTAGCCCTTACTATACAAATCACGCATGGTCAATTTGAATCCGGGGAGCATATCCTCACCGAATAATGTACCATCGAATGGGACAGTAAATACAATATCGGGTGAATACACCGCGATTGACCGCGATTTGACATGCGCCACCCAAACCTGACGCACCCCAACATTCAAATAAGCGCGGGTTTTCGTCTGCACCACATCGGCGGGATTGATGGACGAAATCACTTCAATGGCAAAATCGGGATGATAGGGAATATCGCCTGCGGGTGGTTCACTCATCCGACTTTTAGCAATCACACCCACTGTTGGATAGGCGATAAAATAGGGTTCATGTGATAAAACATACCCCGTCTTGGCATCGGTGACATGCCCCGCATTCGACAATTTCATGTGATTGAGGACATACATATATAATTTTTCTGCCACTTCTTCGGCAGTTGCCACAAGCGGTTGTTGAATCATAAAAAATATCTCCAATTTGTGTGTGTTATTTTGATTGTATCTCAAAAATGGCGGATAATTTTGTTAATCATCCGCCATAGTGGTTAACTCACATCCATATTTTCGTTATACAGCATATCCACCCGTTGCTTGAGCAGTTGATGTTCGAGGCGGGTGAGATAGGGGTCTTCTTCGTAGATGGTACGGGCTTCGCGTTGTGCCAATTCCACCAATTCGGGTTTCATAAATTCCATTAATTGCAGGGTATTGCTCCCGCTTTGGCGTGTGCCGATTAAATCCCCTGCCCCACGCAAGCGCCAATCAATTTCTGCCAGTTCAAACCCGTTGGTGGTGCTGACCATCGCATTCAGGCGTTCTGTTGCTTCTGGGGTATCGGCATCGGGGATGAGCAAACAATAGGACGCATACCCACCACGACCAACCCGTCCACGGAATTGATGCAATTGTGCCAATCCAAACCGATTCGCGCCTTCGATGGCGATGATGCTGGCATTGGGAATATCTACGCCGACTTCTGCCACCGATGTCGTGACCATGATGTCATATTCATGACGGGCAAATGCGCCCATGATGTCATCTTTTTCGGATGGTTTCATCCGACCATGCAACAAGCACACCCGATTGCGATGGAACACCTTTATCAATTCGTCGTATGCCTCTTGTGCCGAGCGTGCCTCAATTTTATCAGAGGCTTCGACCAGTGGATGCACAATAAAGGCTTGTCTGCCTTGTTCAATTTGGGCGCGGATGAAGGCAAAAATGCGCTCCCGCTCAATCGGTTGCACGATGAAGGTCTCCACTGGTGTGCGACCTGCGGGCATTTCATCCATCACCGACAAGTCGAGGTCGGCGTACATCGTTAATGACATGGTGCGCGGAATCGGCGTGGCGGTCATCACCAACAAATGCGGATTACCCCCTTTCGCCCGTAATGCCTTGCGTTGTTCCACACCAAAACGGTGTTGCTCGTCAATAATCACCAGACCCAAATCGGCAAATTCCACACCCGATTGAATGACGGCGTGCGTGCCGATGACAATATCAATTGAGCCATCGCGCATCCCGTTATACACCGCCTCGCGTTCTGTTGTCGTGAGTGAACTGGTGAGCAATGCCACCACAGGACGGCGATTTAGATTTTCCATTGCATCGAAAATACGGCTGATATTGCGATAATGTTGTTCTGCCAAGATGCCTGTTGGTGACATCAATGCGCCTTGTTTGGCGTTCTCAAAGGCAATCGCTAATGCGCTAATGGCGACCGCCGTTTTACCCGACCCCACATCCCCTTGCAACAACCGATTCATAGGGATTGCACTCGCCATATCACGGCGAATATCGGCAATGGCGCGATATTGGGCATTCGTGAGGGTGTATGGGAACGCATTGCCAATAAATTCGTCCAAATAACTATCAGAGACGGGCAATTGGGGCGCGGGCGCGGCTTGCCAATCGCGCCGATTCGCCATAATAGACATTTGCAACAAAATCAGTTGGTCAAAAATATAGCGATTCCGCGCATGTTCTAAATGGTCTTGGGTCTCTGGGAAATGCAAATTTTTGACCGTCCAGCCCAAATCTGCCAGTTCTGTGCGTTCTAGGGTGGGTAGTGGCATATAATCGGGCAAGCGTTCCGCCCAATACAGCACGGCTTCGCGCATCAAATTGCGTAATCTGCGCCCACCTAACCCCTCTGTGAGCCGATACACAGGCACAATGCCGGTTGTATGCCAATTTTCATCATCTAACTCTTCCCATTCGGCATTGTTCATCTGCAAGCGTTGCCGATAGACCGACACCTTGCCACTGATGACCACTTGCATCTTTTTGCGAATCACCCGCGAGAGGAAATGTTGACCAAAGAAAGTACAAGAGATTGTGCCTGTGCCGTCATCCACCTCCATATAAAAATCTTTGCGACCCGATTTACTCTCACGCGGTTCACAATATTTCACCGTGCCAATCACGGTAGCGATGGTCTCTGGCAACACGCGGGCAATGGGTTGGAGCAAAGTATAATCATCATGACGGCGGGGCAAATTGAACACCAAATCGTTGATGGTATAAATCCCCAATGTATTGAGTTGTTCCACCAATTTGGGACCGACACCCTTCACAGTATCCACAGTCGCGTTCAATCCGCGCAAGGTATCCGCCGCCGTTTCGGGGGAAATCGGTGGGCGGGGGATGCGTGGCGGACGGGCAAGGCGCGGTTTGATGGGCAAATCCGATATACCCTTATTCACAGTGGGCGGTTCATATTGCCATGTATCGGATGAATCACCGATATACGACTCTTTGAATAATTTATCCAAGCGCAAATCATTGCTATTCGACTTAGACGCAGGTTTAGGACGTTCCACTTTTTTCACTTTTGGGGCGGGACGGGGCGCTGGCGGGGGTGCAACCGATTTTGGCGGTTGACCATCATCCACCACCAAATTGAAATCGGTCTCACGCTTCTTTTTGGGTCGGGGCGCTGACGGCGGTGATTGAGATTCAATAGGTGGTGTAACTTCATCACTCGGTGGACGTGTATCGCGTTTTGGGCGTTTTTCACGTTCTGGACGGCGTTCCTCGCGCGGTTTTTCGGGTGCGGTATCGGTAACAGGGGGTTGCGATGTAACGGCTTGTGCATAATCACCCAAACGCGCCAAATATACATCAGGCGCGGGTTTGCGCCCCATAATCCTATCCATCAAATAGATAATGGCGTTATTGCGCTCCGATTTATTCTCAATTTCGCCGTAGCGTTTGAGGGTATCTACAATTTCATCCACCAAAATATGATGCTCTGGTTTGCGGGCTTGCCGATGGGCATCCGTTGACCATTGTTCGCCATACGCGGATAACCCGCCGATGACGGCATTATTTTTATATCCCTTGTCCTGTTCCAATTTCAGGACTTTTATCAACATCTCAAGTGCTGATGGCATCTTTCCATCCTTTGCTAACGGCGGCAAACCCAACAGCACCCGGTCCGACATGCGTCCCTAACGCGGGACCCACCGTACCCACGATGGTATCAGGTGGCAAAATATCGGCTAAACGGTCTTGAAGGGCATGAAAACCTTCTTCGTTCAAAATATGTAAAATGGCAAACTTGTCGTATGGGGCGTTTTGATGTGCCAATTCTGCCAATTTATCCAGTGCGCGGTTAAATGTTCGCACCCGTGCAATCGGGTGAACATCACCATTATGCGACTGTACAACAGGCTTGATATTCAAAAAATTGCCAATACTGGCAAGCGCCCAACTCACACGCCCACTACGATGTAAAAAATCGAGTGACCCCACCACACAATACACATGCTGATTGGCTTGTGCGCTCATAATGGCGCGTTTGGTCAATTCCACATCACCCGTTTGTTGGGCAATTTGCGCCCCAATCAGCACCTGCCACCCCATGCCGATGCTCAACTGTCCGCTATCTATCAATGTGACCCGTTCAGGGGGCAGATGCGCCATGCCCAAACGCATCGAATTATAAATCCCGCTCAAGCCTTTGGGCGTGGTGATGATGAATAAATGGTCAGCATCAGCATAAGCGCGGTCAATATAGGTGCGTGCCAATTCAGGCGACATGGCAGATGTTTTGGGATAATCTTCCAGTGTCCGCAACTGCCGATAAAAATCATCGCGCTTCAGTTCAATGCCATCATCGGCAAAACTTTGACCACCAAAATTGACAAATATCGGCGCAACCGTGATGTCGTATTGACGAATAAGGTCATCTGGAATATCACACACACTATCCGTTAAAAATTTAATCTTCGTCATATTCCCTCGTCTGGGAGACTATTTCTTGCTCCAAAATAACAATGCCTGTGGCATCTACACCTATTTTACTCGCCAATGTTGCCCCATACAACGCATATGGGAATTTATGCTTCGGGAACTCCGCCGCCAAGCGGTCTTGCAATTGGCGGGTTTGTTCGGTGATGGCGACTTTGTATTGTGCTATAAGTATATCTTCAATATCCGTAAATTCTATGGCGAATTCAACCAAACGTTCTAATGCTTGTGAACGAGTACGAACTTTTTCGACTGCCGATAAGCGCCCGTGTTCGATGGCAAAAAACGGTTTGACATTCAATATCATCCCCAACAAAGCATGAGACGCGCCCATAATTTGGTCATGCACTTTGGGCTGAAACGATTCGGCATAATACAGCGTAAAAATACGCTCCGATGCCCCGCGCACAAGACGCACAACTTCCTGAACCGGTTTGCCATCGGCAATGGCGCGGAGTGCCACTTTGACCAGCATCCCCTGCCCCGCGCAAATGGTTTGCGAGTCTACAACGTGAATATTTTCATTGCCCAATTGTAACTTGGCAAGTCTGGCATTTGCCCAGCTATTCATCATCTCCCGCGAGCTGGTGATGACCACAATCGGCTTGCCCGTCATCGAAAGTCGTCCGAGTAGGTCTAAATAATCGTCTACCGTTGGCGCATGAACAATGGGGGTCGCGCCAAATTTCGCCATACGCCGTACCACATCTTCCGCCGTGATGTCTATACCCTCACGGTACAGTTTACCGTCCATCTCAATCCGATTGGGCAAAACAAGCAGGCGGTTTTGCTCAACAAAATACGATTGGGCGAATTGTGCGCCACTATCAGTCACCAGATAAATCATCTTTACTCAATGCTCAAAATAATCGGATACAAAACTTGTCCACCATAAACCAATTCAATTTGCAATTTTAGGTATTGGTCTTTGATTTGTGCCATCACTTCACTTGCACGTTCAACCGATAACCCAACACCATAATATAGTGTCAATAATTCGCGTTTGGGGGCATCGGCATAATTTAACAAAGCACTCACCGCCCCTTCTAGGTTGTTTTCTGCCACCACCAATTGGTCATCTATCAGCCCAATCCATTGCCCTTCGTTCACCGTGATATTAGGCAATCGGCTGGCATGAATGGCGGTGGTGATTTCACCTGTTATCACCCCTGCAAACGCATCACGCATCGCATCGGCAATGGTGTCAAGGTCATCATCACGGGTGTCCATATACCCTAGCATAGCAGAAATTCCTTGTGGCATACTCTGGGTATTGATGACTATCACTTGTTTTTGCAGGGCAATTGCTTCTTGACCTGCTTGTTGGGCGGCAAGAAACACATTTTTGTTATTCGGCAAAATGATAATAGCACGATTTTCGATACTTTGAATCACTTTCAGAAAATCATCGGTGCTGGGGTTCATGGTTTGCCCGCCTTCAATCACGCATACCGCGCCCGCATCATAAAACGCATCACGCCATCCGCGCCCACTGGCAACAGCAATCACCGCCACGCCATCTGTCGGGACAATCCGCAACGGTTGAACGCCATATAACCGTTCATATTGTAATTGCATATTTTCTACAACAATATCATCCAACGCATCGCATTGATTAATGGCATAACTGAGGGGTTCACCCGGATTATGCACATGAATATGCACTTTGATGAGGCTCGAATCCCCTGCCACCACCACCGACCATCCCATGTTGGTCATCGCCTCGCGGATAGCACGCAAATCCATCG
>JALONZ010000116.1 GCA_025454675.1 Anaerolineae bacterium
AATATTTGCAAACAACTCATGCAAGACATCAACTTTCCTCTGCAATTAAGTAGAGGTGTTCCGAAGCAATTTGCACTTTCATTCACTCCTCAACGTTTGACATGTAAAGCAATTCTTCTGTGTAACAAGTAAAAAGATGAACGCATTTGTAAGTGTAAATACCACAATTTTTCGGTTTTATTTAGCACAGGAGCTAAAATAACATGGCACAACGTATTCAAGGTGAAGTGAAGTGGTTTAATGCGGAAAAAGGTTATGGTTTCATCAAGCATGATGGTGGTAAAGATGTGTTCGTTCACTTCTCTGCCATTAGTAGCAATGGCTACAAATCGCTTGACGAAGGCGAACAAGTCGAATTTGAAATCACACAAGGCGCAAAAGGCGAACAAGCCGCCAACGTCATCAAGACTGGTCGTCGCTAAAATTCACGAATCATCCACAAACAAGGGCATAAAAAGCCCTTGTTTGTTATTTCCCCCCTCTCATAAATATCCCCCATCACAGTTTCGTCCATACAAGTAATCATTTTGGACTTGCGCCTACCATCTATCTGCTATAATGTGTAATATCAAATTGGTAAATAGCACGCACTAAGGCGTATGGATTATGGCTCGGATTATCATCTTAGGGTCGGCGGCGGCGGTTAATGATGCCCAACACGACTATACTCATATTCTCCTCATTGGCGATAAAGGCACCCCTGTCCTGATTGATGCAGGGTCAAATCCATTAGGAAAGATTAAAGATTTAGGCGTGGACGATGAAGATTTGCGCGATGTCGTCCTCACGCATTTCCACCCCGACCATGTATCGGGTGTGCCAAATATGTTGATGCACATGTGGTTATTGGGCAGGCAATCCCCCTTGCGCTTTTATGGCTTACACCATTGTATCAATCGGGTTGAGGATATGATGAGCAGTTTTGGCTGGCAAGAATTCCCCAATTTTTATAACACCACTTTTCATCGCATTAGTGAACGCGATGAAGCACGGGTGCTGGAAAATGATGAGTTTCTCATCACATCATGGACAGTTAAGCATTTTGTGCCGACCATCGGCTTGCGAATTGTCAATAAAATTTCGGGCAAAGTCATGGCATATAGTTGCGATACCGAACCCACGCCCAATTTATATAAATTGGCACAAGGCGCAGATTTGCTCATTCACGAGGCGGCGGGTCCGCCACCCGGACATAGCACAGCTTTACAAGCGGGTCAGGTTGCAACCGCCGTTGGCGCAAAATCATTGTATTTGATTCATTATCAAGTGTGGAATACCGACCCTACCCCACTGGTAGGCGAGGCGGCGCAAGCCTATGATGGCGACATTATCTTGTGCAAAGATTTTGATGAATTTGAATTTTGAGCTAAAACACAGCAACTTCATGTTCAACAGCAATAACCGCATGAATAAATTGAACGCCTTCACGCGCAGGCATCATCTCGTACACTTCAACCACCCGAAACACCCGTGACCCCACTTTGACACGCATCCCCACTTGGGGCATGTGTGATTCATTTTTTATTGCACCCGGAATATTGCCCCCTTGCACCACATAACTCACTTTATAAACCATACCCATCTTCCTTAACTCAATCTGCAAGGATGGTGAAGTTTTTATGCAACAAATATTTTTTTGATGTTAAAATGATGTTACCTGCTTTAACACCTTATTTTTATGATAATGAAAACTGCACCAAAAGGCAACAAACCTTCAAAACTTGGCAATTTCTAACTAATATTTTACAGATGTGTGTTATTGTTAAAATTGTATTGTCAAACATAGATTGTAGGTTTTATGAACAAATTCAATAATCTATTCTTTTCACCAGATGACACATTTGAACAAGCTGATGAGGATGTATTGCCCGTCCTGCCAGATGCGTTACCAATTTTGCCATTGCGCGGGCTGGTGGCATATCCACAAACGGCTGTGCCACTCACCGTTGGACAACCGCGTAGCATTGCGCTGATTGACTCTACCATGAGCAAGCACCGCCTGATTGGGTTATTCACATCCCAAAAACCGGAACTCGATACCCCTGCCCCAGAGGATATTTATCAAATTGGGGTGTTGGCATATATCCAACGCATCTTCCGCGCCCCAGATGGCACGATTCGTATTCTCGTGCAATGCCAAGCACGTATTCGCATTGATAGCTACATCGAGCATGAGCCGTTCCTCACCGCCAAAGTGAGTTATGAGCCGGAATCGGTCGAGACGAATTTAGAGACCGAAGCCCTCATGCGTACCATCACCGACCAATTTAGTCGGTTAGCCGATTTGCTCCCCAATATCCCCAGCGAATTGGTCAACTCGGCGCTCAATACCACCGACCCCCTGCAATTGGTCTATGCCATCTCCACTTATGTGCGGATGGATTTAGACAAGGCACAAGCCATCCTCGAAGATAACTCGGCAGAGAGTAAATTACGCCGTTTATCCGATATTATGGCGAAAGAATTGGATGTTTTGGAATTGGGGCGCAAAATCCAATCCGAAGCCCAATCCGAGATGGAAAAGACCCAACGCGATTATTATCTGCGTGAGCAACTGAAAGCCATTCAACGCGAATTGGGCGAAAGTGATGACCAACAAGTCGAGGTCGAAGAATTCCGTGACAAAATCGAAGGCATGGGAATGCCAGAAGAGGCATATAAAGAGGCGAAACGCGAATTAGACCGCCTGTCACGCCTGCCCATCTCATCCGCCGAGTACGGTGTCATCCGCACGTATTTGGATTGGATGGTCAGTTTGCCCTGGGAAAAACGGTCAGATGATAACCTCGATATTTTGAATGCGCGTAAGGTGTTGGATGAAGACCATTACGGACTTAAAGACATCAAAGAACGCATTTTAGAATATTTAGCGGTGCGGAAAATCAAAAAAGACCGCGCCAAAGATTTTGAATCCACCCCTCAAGATTATTTGCGGAAAGACCGCTTAGGCGCAATTTTGTGCTTCGTGGGACCGCCCGGTGTCGGCAAAACATCACTCGGTGCGTCTATTGCGCGGGCGATGGGGCGCAAATTCATCCGCATGAGTTTGGGCGGGATTCGGGATGAAAGCGAAATTCGCGGGTTCAGACGTACCTATATTGGCGCGTTGCCCGGTCGTATTTTGCAAACCCTGCGCCGTGTGGAAACACGCAACCCGATTATCATGTTGGATGAAATTGATAAATTGGGGCGCGATTTCCGTGGCGACCCCGCCGCCGCCCTGCTAGAGGTGTTAGACCCTGAGCAAAATTCGGAATTCCGTGACCATTATTTGGATGTGGCATTCGATTTGAGCGAGGTGTTATTCATCACCACCGCCAACGATTTAGACACAATTCCCGGTCCGCTATTAGACCGTATGGAAGTGATTAAACTCAGTGGCTACACCGAATTGGAAAAATTGGCGATTGCCTCGCAATATTTGGTCAGACGGCAAATTCGTGAAAACGGGTTGCATCCACAAGAAATTGAATATACCGAAGAAGCCTTGCTAGAAATCATCCGTGATTATACCCGCGAAGCAGGTGTCCGCACCTTAGAACGCGAAATTGGGCGCGTGGCGCGTAAAGTCGTGACCAAAATCGCGTCAGGTGAGCTGGAAAAACACATCATCACCAAAGATGTGGCGCGGGAATATTTGGGCAATCCTAAATATGGGTATCGCACCGATATTGATGACCGTTCCGATATTCCGGGTATCGCCACAGGTTTGGCATGGACACCAGTCGGTGGCGATGTGTTATTCATCGAAGCCACGCGCATGACAGGGAGCAAAGGCTTTCAAATCACAGGGCAATTGGGTGATGTGATGCAAGAAAGCGCCAAACTTGCCCTCAGTTACATCCGCGCCAAAGCAGGAACCTTGGGCATTGATGGTGAATTCTATACCAATAGCGATATTCATATCCATGTGCCAGAAGGCGCTGTCCCCAAAGATGGACCTTCGGCGGGTGTGACACTCACAGTCGCGTTGGCATCATTACTCACCAACCGCCCCACCAAACGCAATGTCGCCATGACGGGTGAAATCACCCTACAAGGCAAAATATTGGCTGTTGGCGGGATTAAAGACAAAGTGTTGGCGGCGCATCGGCTTGGCGTAGATACCGTGATTTTGCCCCGCAAAAATAAGAGTGACTTGGATGATGTGCCAGAAGAAGTACGTAAGGCGCTCACCTTCATCTTGGTGGACGATATTGATACGGCATTGGATGCGGCGTTATTGCCTGCTACCACGCCGATGATAACAACACCGCCCCCCGTGCCAAAGGCAGAAATTCAGCCACCGGCGCATTAAATATTTTCAATCCATTGGTTGTAGGGGCTTGCCATGGCAAGCCCCATGCGTAGCAACTTAACAATAAAATTGCTTTTTGACCTCACCCCCCTGCCCCCTCTCCAATTTGGAGAGGGGGAGAAAATCAATTTTTCTAACAGGTGTGAAGCCCCTCTCCGTTTGGGAGAGAGGATTTAGGGGTGAGGTTATGACTTCATTTCCACGTCAATACATATTTTCCGCGTGCCGTTTGTGATGTCGCTGTATACATCACCGTCTGACCACCAATCACCAACACATCGGCATGACCCACACCCCAATTATCGGTCATATCCATGATGATTGGATTTTGCGGATATTTTTCCCATGCCCCATCAATCTGATTGCCGACAGACCGCGCCAACCCTAACCCAAATTGGTTATCACGCCCAAATTCCAATTCACTGGGTCCGCGAATCCCCTCATAAAATAAATAATAATGCTCCCCGACTTTGAGAATTTCGGCAGAACTCACATACCGAAAATCGAAATAAGGGTTGGCATCCGCGCCAAAAACCGACACATCGCCATAAGTCGGCGCACCACTGAATAATGGGTCGGTGTTGCATCGGCGCAATTGCCCCAAATCACCATGTTTATCGCCATAATAACAGCGCATATTGGATGGCGCAGACCCCGATGCCACAAATACATAAATCATATCGCCTTCGATATAAATACCGGGTGGCGCACCAACCAAACAATCTTCAAGTTGTCCGCGAATATTGGGATGCACACCGATGCGCTCGGTTGCACTACAGGCGGATAAACTGCTGGGATATGTTCCACCAGGGGTAAGCAAATAACGCCAATCTGACCACACCAATCCATCTTCAGAACGGCGCAAAATCACTTGCGAATGCCATTCATACGCCATATACCACATCTCACCATCAAAAGCCACGCGCGGATATTGTTGCGCCGCGGCGCGGGTATTGTGAATCGTAACACCGTGATGGTCGCGCTGGTCACTGCATGGGCATTGCGTACATGGAATAAGACATACTCGACTGGCGAGTGAAAATTGTTCACCCCCGTCATCACTATCCCAAACGGTTAAACATCCGGGAAAGGCGACAGGCTCGCCACAGGAATCGAGGATGCGCGCCGATTGATAACTGGCGTGCAAATACGACCGATAATTCCCCGCCCCAAAGTAAATCGTATCACTCTCGCCAATGGGCAAACCAACATCTTCGCTGACCATCACCCAATCAGCCCGACCATCCCAAAAATCATCTAAGGTGGGGTGAATTACAGGTTGCGGATTATCCCACAAAATCACAATATCTTGATTATCGCGTTGTGGGATATAATTCAATATAATAAGGCACAGCACACACATGAAAATGGGCAGTTTAGGCATAAAACACCTTCATTCTTGTATCAACTTGTTAAAGAAACTTGCCGAATAGCCTCAAATGTGCCATAGTTAGGCAGGTTCTATCAATATCCGCATGTGGGATTTTGTGTTATAATTCTGTGATAAAAGGCGTGGCGAAGCGATAGGTAAAAATAAGTTTATGTCCACACTCAACTTAAAGCAATATCTGGCAAAAATAGATACTCTTTTAGAGGATGAATATTATGACGAGGCGATTTTTCATAGTCGCCATGTTTTGAGTTTGTTGCCCAAAAATTTGGCAACCTATCGCCGTTTGGGACGGGCAGAAGTGGGCGCAAATCGGTGGCAAGAAGCCAATACCACCCTGCGCCGTATCTTGAGCTTTGCCCCTGATGATAAAATCGCGCATTTGGGCATGAGCAAGGTGTATCAACGCGCCAAAAAAGGTGATGAAGCCTTATGGCATTTGGAACGTGCCTATGAACAAGAACCCAACAACCAAGCCATCATTGATGAGCTACGCGATTTATACCAAGCCTATAAAAATATCTCCAATGTGCGCCTGCAATTAACGGCGGGTGCGGTTGGACGGCAATATGCCAAAAATCAATTGTATCCCCAAGCCGTACAAGTGCTAAAAAATGCCCTCAAACAAACCCCACAACGGGTAGATTTGCGTTTGATGTTGGCACGGGTGTATCGGGAAGCGGGTGATGTGGTTGCCGCCGCCGAGACTGCGCTGGATGTGTTGGATGTGTTGCCCGATTGTTTGGATGCCAATTACATCATGACAGAGGTGTGGTT
>JALONZ010000604.1 GCA_025454675.1 Anaerolineae bacterium
TTTGATATGCCCAAAATCGCGGTAGTGAATGCCGATGACCCTAACGCCGATTATTATGCGGGCAAACGCGCTGATAAAACGGTGAAATATGGTGTAAATAACCCTGCTGATGTGCGTGGGCGCAATATCGCCTATACACCCAGTGGCACAGAATTTTCAGTCCTCACACCCAACGGGGGAGGGCAGGTTAAAATCCACTTGTTGGGGCAATTTAATGTGTTGAATGCCCTCGCGGCGATTTCGGCAACCCTGCACATGGCATCATGGGATGATATTCAAAACGGATTGGCGGATATTCAGGCGGTTTCGGGGCGGATGCAACGCATTGATGAGGGGCAGAATTTTACAGCAATTGTGGATTTTGCACATACACCGAATGCGCTGAAAAATGCGCTCACCACCGCCAAGCAGATGTTACCCAAAGGTAAGCGACTCATCGCCATATTTGGTAGCGCGGGCTTGCGTGATGTGGAAAAACGGCGCATGATGGCAGAGGTTTCGGTGCAAATTGCTGATATGACCATCCTGACTGCCGAAGACCCGCGCACCGAATCATTAGACCAAATTTTGGAAATGATGGCGCAAGGTGCAACCGCTAAAGGCGGGGTCGAACATAAGACGTTCATCCGCGTGGCGGATAGAGGAGAGGCGCTATTTGTGGCGTGTCAGATGGCAGAAGCGGGTGATATTGTCATCGCGTGTGGCAAGGGACACGAACAAAGTATGTGCTTTGGGACGATTGAATATCCGTGGGATGACCGTGATGCGATGCGTGCGGCATTGCGTGGAACACCCCTAAAAACACTGCCAACCGCCAAAAACCCATGAGAATGGCTATATCGGTGGCATAGCGCCGTGTTATCTATCTTATTTTGTGTTAAAATCACTCTTGATTCAGCAACAAATCATGAGGAAAATAATCATCATGGTAGATTTAGGTATAATCATCGTTAACTGGAACACCCGTGATTTACTCCGTACCACACTGCAAACGGTTTTTGCAAGTGAGGGCAATTTTACATACAAGGTTGTGGTGGTAGATAATGGGTCTAGTGATGGTAGCCAAGACATGGTGAAAACCGAATTTCCCCAAGCACATTTTATCGCCAGCGACATCAACGGCGGTTTTTCGTATGGGAATAATTTGGGGTTACACGCACTCGGTTTTCGTGGGGTGGGGGATGTGGATGCGGATGCACCGCGTTATGCCTTGCTCCTCAATCCAGATACAGAAGTCCCGCCAACCTCGTTATATGACATGGTAAAAATGATGGATTCGCGCCCAGATGTGGGTATTGCGGGTCCCAAATTGCTCCTAAAAGAAAACGGGCAGTTGGATAAAGCCTGTCGGCGTAGTTTTCCGACACCCATCATTTCGTTTTATCATTTCTCCGGACTCGCCAAGCTATTCCCCAATAGTCCGCGTTTTGCCCGTTATAATCTCACCTATCTTGACCAAGACCAAGAAGCCGAAGTGGATTCGGTGGTTGGTGCGTATATGCAACTGCGTAAAGAGGCAATTGCCCAAGCAGGGTTGCTGGATGAGACCTTCTTCATGTATGGAGAAGATTTAGATTGGGCGTTGCGCGTTAAGCATTATCGTATGGCATGTGAAGCGTGCCGCCAGTCGCAAGAGCAAAAAAGCGCAATTTGAATTTTATCGCGCCATGCTCATTTTTTATCGCAAACATTATCGGAAGACGACACCATTATGGTTACACAGCCTCGTCCTAACGGGGTTAACGGTCAAGGGAGGGCGCGGATTATGGCAGGAAATACGGCGTTCACCCCTCCCAACCCCCAACAATTCGTAAAAAACAAAGCGGAAAATACGCGCTCCAATCGCATTAAAGCGGTTTTGGAGATGTCGCAATTCGTTTTGGACATTTTTTCGTTGGCTATGGCATTTATGCTGGCTTATATAGCGCGGTTTTATTTGCCCCTGTTTGGTCAATTGAGCGAAACTGCGCCCATCAGTGATTTTTTGCCGTTGATGTTTTTACAAATTGTGTTGGTCATCATCGTTTTTTATTTTTCGCGGTTATATCATCAACGCCGTGTCATCAGCCGATTTGATTATGCACGTAATATTCTGGGTGCTGTCACCATCGGTATGGTTTTAGCCAGTGGGATTCAAGAATTGTTATTCCGCAACACCACGCTGGATGTGGATTATTCGCGCATCATGTTCTTTTATAATTGGGTGTTGAGCGTGATTTTGGTGGTGGCAGGGCGCGAAGTGCATCGCATCATCAAAGCCAGTTTTAGACGGCGTGGCATTGTGCGCGATAATTTGCTCCTCATCGGCACGGGGCGCGTGGTGCGTGACCTTGCCCATCGCATCAAACACAATCCCGATTTAGGTTATCAGATTGTGGGTGTGGTGACGGATGTCGTCAAACCTAAAGGTAAAATCAATAATTTGCCCATTTTGGGCTTATATCCAGAATTACCCGTCATCATTGACCATTATGGTGTGGAGCAGGTGATTATCGCCTTGCCAGATGCCAAACGCGCGGAAATTGTAGATTTAGTCACGTTGTGCCAACGTGGACGGGTGGATATTAAAATCTTCCCCGATATTTTCGCGTACATGGCGGGTGATTTGAATGTGGATGATTTGGGCGGAACACCGTTGCTCACCGTGCGCGATATTGCCCTGCGCGGTTGGAAACTGAGCCTCAAACGCGCACTAGATATTTTTGGTGCGTTATTTGGGTTGATATTCCTCTCGCCCATTCTGTTGCTGGTTGCCGCCATTGTGCGTTTAGAATCACCAGGGTCGCCATTTTATTCGCAAATCCGTATGGGTTTGGA
>JALONZ010000117.1 GCA_025454675.1 Anaerolineae bacterium
TGGCAATTATTACGGCGTGGACGTGTCGAATTGGTTGCCAGCACCCTTGTGTTGGGGCTTGCTATTTCAACACTTGTTATTACGACACCCGGTATCAATTTATTGGTGTCGGTATTATCTATCATTGCCGCATCCACCCTGATTAGCAATTGGGTGTATGGCATTGCTGTGGGCATTATTCTTGGCTCGTATCTATTCAGACTTTTGCTCATTGTGCAACAATATGGCTTAGAAGTGCGTCCCGAAGGCGTTACGCTGGTTGGGTATTTGGCAACCTTAACCATCTTATCCATCGCCACACGCTTTTTGATTGGCACGGCACAAAATACCGCCAATGAAGCCCAACGCGCTTCGATATTGCTCCGCACAACCGCAGAAGTTTCGCAAATCACATCCAAACTGCTGGATTTGAATCAATTATTCCCGCGTGCAGTCGAATTGATTCGGGAACAATTTGGTTATTATCATGTGCAAATCTTTTTGGTGGATGAAAACCGTGAATATGCCAATTTGGTTGCCAGTACGGGCGATGTGGGGCAGATGCTCCTAGAACGCAAACATCGGCTTGCTGTGGGGTCTACCAGTGTGATTGGACGGGTAACGCAAATTGGTGATGCGGTGATTGCCAGCGATACAGACTCTAAAAATGCGCCTCATGCGCGGAACGAATTATTGCCCAATACCCGCTCGGAATTGGCGGTTGCCATTACCGATGGTGAACGCATCATCGGTGCTTTGGATGTTCAAAGTACCCGACCCAGTGCCTTTGCCCCGATTGATATTCAAACGCTTGAAGTGGTGGCGAATCAATTGGGTACGGCAATTCGGAATGCCCGCTTATTTGAGGCACAAGTGGCGAGCGTGCAAGAAAATAAACGCCTCTTTTTTGAATCTGAATCCAACTTGCGCGAAATTCAGCGCCTGAATCGGCAATTGACGCGCAAAGTCTGGGGTGATTATTTATTAGGCAAGGGCGATTTATCGGGCGTGACACTCAATAAAGAGGATGCACAAGCACAAAAACAAGTGGAATGGACACCGCGCATGATAGAAGCCAGCCAACGTCGTCGCCCCAGCATTGGCAAAGATGCTGATAACACCTCTGTGATTGCAGTCCCGATTGTATTGCGTGGAGAGGTCATCGGCGCGATTGAAGTACAACCATCGGCTGATATGCGCCAAGATGATTCGATTGAGGTGATTCAGGCGGTGGCACAACGTTTGGCATTAAGTCTTGATAACGCCCGTTTATTTGAAGAAACGCAACTGAATGTGCAACAACAACAAGCCATTAACGATATTGTGGGGCAATTCCAAACAGCGGTGAACGTGGATGAATTGCTTCAAATGACGCTTACTGAAGTTGGGCAATTGTTGGATATTAAACAAGGGTCTATTCGCTTAGGGAGTGGGCTTGTGGGGTCATCTGATGGTCTAAATGGCAATGGGAAGGTGAAATAATGCAAAATTCGCGTCAATTGCCCTTGGGCTTGGGCTTACGATATACCTATTCAAATGCGTTTGAGCGTCAGCGTGCCATCAGTTTATTATATCTGATGTTGATAGTTGGCATTGGCACAATCGCGTTGCTGGTGGTGAATGTTGCCTCGGCGGTGTCGAATCGGATTGCGTTTCAACCGCGTGATTATATGCCGATTGGACTGCTGTTTTTTGCCATTGTTGTCACGTACCTCATTCAGAATGGGAAATTGGTTTGGGGCGCACGCGCAGTTGTTGTTGTTTCATTTGTCGCGCTCATCATCGTTCAAGAAGCCTCATCAGTATTAACATGGGCAACTGTGAATGCCCTCGTAATCATTGGCGCGGGATTGCTCCTCAATCGGTTATCATTCATCATCGTCAGTGGACTGTTAGTGCTAAATCTCATCCGCGTGCCTGTTTCAGATGGGCTATCCTTTGCCGATGCGTTGGCGCAGGGGTATGGCACAGCCTTCATTTTGATGATTATCATGTTCATCTTTTTGTTGTTATTTAGCATCTTATTTGAAGAATCTATTCGCAGAGAAGTTGAGGGTAGCGAACAGTTATCAACTGTCGGTCATTTTTTGCGCTTTATCTCGCGCAAAGATGAAGAACAAGCATTTGCATCGGTGATTCAGTTCGTCCGCAAAGATTTGCGCTATAATTTTTCGCAAATCTTTTTGGTGGATGATGATAGTGGGTTGCTCGCGGCGCGTATCCGTTCTGGGATAGGTGTGGATGCCGAAATTATAAAAACCGATGTTCGCGTTAGCGATTCAAGCGCCCTCACCCAAGCCTTACGCACCAAAACACCCATATTTGTGACCAATCGTGAATCAGAATTTCGGCGTGACCACTTTTTGCCATCCACAAAATTTGGGGTGGCGCTACCCGTCATTGTCCGAGATGATGTGGTCGCCATATTGGATGTTCAAGACGCTTTTGGGCGGTTTAGTCGGATGCGAATGCGCTCCCTTGAATTATTGGCAGAGGGGCTAAGTATCGTGTTGGAAAATACGATGACCGTGAACGCCTTGCGTTTGGTGTTGAATGACCAAAGTGCCACACTCGAAAATTTGCGCCACCAATTGCGTGAATATAAACAATATGAAAAGCAAGTTGTGGGTGGTGTTTGGGATGAATATTTGCAAGGGCGCGGTTATGAGGCAATTGGTTTCGACTTGAATAAATCTGAGGCTGGCGCATCCAATATTACCGCCTCGTTTGATTTGCCAGATGACCTTGCCGAAACACTGGAAAAGCGAGAAGTTCATGTCGAATTGGGCGCAGAGGGTAATTTGGTGTATGTGCCTATTTTGCTTCGTGGGGAAGTGTTGGGGGCGTTGCGGTTTGTATTGCCTGCTAATTCACCGCCATCAGAACGCCAAATTGACCTGATTCAAAATGTGGTTGACCGCTTGGCATTGGCATTAGAAAATAAACGTCTGTTTGAACAAAGTCGCACCCAAGCCTTGCGGGAACGCAAAGCCAACGAAGTCGTGCGGGAACTCATTGGTGCGACAGAAGTGCGCGATGTGTTATCGTTGGCGGCGCAAATGTTTAATGATGCGCTCGGCGCGATTCATACCCATATTCAACTTCAGCCCGATGCCATGAAATTGCAATCCACACTCACCAGTGAAGTACCGCCTGTTTCGTCAGATACTACGATGGGGGATTCAACACATGCGTAACTTGGTGCAACGAATTTCGTCACAAATTCCATTGTGGGGGCGGTTGGCAATTGTTATTTTTATTGCGATTACCATTCCAACAGTGATTGCTTTCGTCTTGATTGAGCGTGAATTGCGCGTGACCGACCTTGATAACCTGCGGAGTTATATCACCTTTCAAGGGCTAGAACGGCGCGATGATGTGAATGCCTTTTTCAATGCGACCACACTCGCTATGTCCGATTTTGCCAATGATTCGAGTAATCGCAACTTTCTTATCCGTTTGATGGGGTTTAATAGCTCAACACAAAGTGTTTTGGACGGGTTGGTTCAAGCCATTGATTCCAATTTGACCGAAACAGGTTTGTTCACCCAAGTCGAATTGATGGACATGGATGGGATTGTTTTATTGAGCAATACCAACTTTGTGCGGGGGCAACGGGTGCCAGTCGTGCCACTTGGGACGGATAAATCCGGTGATTTAGCCTATCAGACGGCGCAAAATGCCAGTTTAACCAATCGTGAATCGAGCCTAATTGCGATTAGTGTTGCGGATAACCCACAAGTTCAAATTGTGTATATGATTAGCAATGTTGAAGGCGCGTTGGGTTATATCGTTGGGACGATTAATGTTCAAACTGGGTTATTGCCACGCATGTTTGCCGAAGCAGGTTTTATTGAATCCAATAGCTATTTGGCAACCAGCGATGGGGCAGTCATCACCCAAGCAGATTATTTTCAACAAGCCCTACAATCTGCTCAAGTGAGTCCCATTTTGGATGCGTTGGTACAAGATAGCGGTACACAAGTTTATCGGATTGGGGATGCTTCTTATGTGGCGCATTATACCCCCATCGAAAATACGCCGTTTGCGCTCATCACCGAAACACCGTTACAAGTCTCGTTTGCCCAAAACCTGCAAAATGTCATTTTGCAATTTCCGCTCATCATTTTTGCGTTATTTGTTTTGTGGCTCATCCTAACAATCCTGACCAATTTGTCTTTGGCGCAACCGCTTCAAGAATTGGCGCAAGTGACTCAGGCTGTTTCTGAGGGTAATTATGAGATGCCCATTTCATCGCTACAACGCAATGATGATATTGGCATCCTTGCGCGGACAATTGCCAACACCCGCGAGCAAATCCAGACCTTGTTAAGCGACCTGCAAACACGTATTCAAGTGCGTGTGCGCGATTTGCAAGCCACCCAAGAGGTGAGCCGGTTTGCGGCAACCCAACGCGAACCGCAAGCCCTGATGGATAAAGTTGTAGACCTCATCAGCCATTCCTTTCCCAATATTTATCATGCCCAAATTTTTTTGATTGATGATGCGGGCATCTTTGCCATTTTGCGGGCGAGTACAGGTGAGGCGGGGCGCAATTTATTGGCGCGTGGGCATCGTTTACAAGTGGGAAGCCAAAGTGTGATTGGGCGCTGTACCGATGAAGCACGGGTGGTTATCGCCAGAGATACCTTAGAGAGCGATGTGCATCGCAAAAATGAATTTTTATTGGAAACCCGCGCAGAGTTGGCGATTCCGCTTAAGGTTGGCGATAAAATCATCGGCGCGTTGGATGTGCAAAGTAAATTTAGAGATAGCTTTAACGAAGAACAAGTCAATATTTTGCAAACAATGGCAGACCAAATCGCCATCGCCATCGAAAACACACGCCTCTATCAAGAATCGTTGCGCCGTTTGGAAGAACTGACCATCAGCAATCGGGTTGCAACCCGCGCCACTTGGGTGGAGTATATGAATTATCGGCGTGAAGCCACGCTTTCCAGCCAATTTAGCATCGGCACGCCTGTTAAATCGAATCAAACCTTGCGTGAATCGGTATTGACACAAGGCATTGCAATTATTGGTCAAAAAACAGACTACAATACCATCCCATTTGCCGTGCCGATTCAGTTGCGTGGTCAAACATTGGGCGCGGTCGAATGGGAATTTCCTGCAAGCGATTTTAGCCAAGAAAAGGTACAATTAGCGATGGAGTTGGTTGGACGGTTGGCGTTAAGTTTGGATAATGCGCGTTTATTTGAAGAAAGCCAACGCGCCATTGAACGGGAACGCTTGGTGAATGATATTGCCGCAAAATTGACCACCCAAACCGAAATTGATGCTATTTTACAAACGGCTGTGCGCGAAGTTGGTCAGGCGTTACGTGTGCCGATGGTCAGCATCAATTTAGCACTCACCAAAGCGGCGGGCGAGACCAGTGAAATCGCGCCAATCCGCCGTACTGTTACCAGCAAGTTACCACAAATTCTTCTTGATGACGATGATTCGTCCGCTAACGGACATTCGGAGTAGGGTGGATAGTTTATGACGACCAATAGTTCTCCTAACCGACCAACCATCACCGCCACACGCCTTTCGAGTGCGTTTGGAGCATCGCCATTGCAACAGCGTGTGCTGTGGCGTATTCGGCTGATTATCCTTGTGCTTTTTATTGGTATTACGTTCTTTATTGTGTTAAGTCGCCAGAATATTAGCATTGATTTTTTTAGGCGTTTCACCGCAGGGTCATTAACGGCGCTTGAAGAAAACATTTTGGAAGATTTATCTGACCCGATTAATAGCATCACGCGGCTTGCCAACAGTTCGACCAATCGGTTATACGCGCAAGGGCTAACCCGCCTAACGACGACTGCACAATTCAATAATACGATGAATGAACTACAAACCGATTTGTTGCGCCAATTGGATGATATTGTCAGCTTGCGCCGTAATTTTTATAATGGCGCACGCTATATCATGCGTGATGGGCGGGTGTGGGGTGAGGTGATTAACCTGCCGAATGAGACGCGCATTTCGGCAGAAACATCGCGCACGATTCCCGCCGATGACCCTTTACTTGCGGCATTACTCTTCCGCGCCCAAGCGGGTGTGCCATTCCTCAGTTTTGAACGGGTTTCTGATACTAATGTCTTAAAAATCAATATCCCTGTTACCGCATTTGGCAATACCGCGAATATTTTAGGCTTCACCCAATTGGAAATACGATTAGATGTGTTGGATAGCGCCATCGCCGAGTTTATCGATAGTCCGCTTGGAGCGCAAGATGGACGTGTTGTCGTTTTGGTAGATGAGCAAAACCAACTGATTGCCTCATCCGATAATTTCTCGTTTGATGCTGAAGCATTGAATGCGTATTTAGACCGCAACGATGGCGAATTGCTCCTGAGTGGGTATGGGGATAGTGGCTATGTGATTTCTGCCGCCACACTGGATGAATATGACGGTGTTAACGCCGAGTGGCGTGTGATTATTTTTGATG
>JALONZ010000605.1 GCA_025454675.1 Anaerolineae bacterium
TGCGCCCGTCTGAGATTCCGAGCTGGTTGCAGCAGATGAACCTCCAGAAAAATTATTTCTCGGACTTCTTCCAAGCCATAACTAACGTCTGGTTACACGTTTGTTTACGGCTAGGGTTCGATAATGAGCGTATTAAAACGGGAGCGATCTATTTCCGTCGCAATAAACTTCGACAGTCTGCAGGTTTCCGTCATTCAACAGTTGTAAAACGTGCCCAGTAACCATGTAAGATACCACCAGCTAGGAAGTGAAGTGAACAGCTCTAAAGCTGACATTGAAAGGATAGTTCCTTCGAAAGCTAATTAATTCTATTTCGCAAGTATCCCTGATGAGCTGTAGACAGCTCATGATGTATTCAAGTTCCGCAATAAGACGAAAACTCATTGTTTTGATATAATTCATAGTAGCATTGTTTCATTAGAACTCAAAGAGAGCTAAATATGCCAATGACGAGACGTAAATTATGGGATTATTGTTCCAGCAAGCCACATGCCACCGAAACGTATCCATTCGGGGATGATACACTGGTTTTTCGCGTGGGGGATAAGGTGTTTGCGCTGATGGGTGTGGATATTGAAGCGGAAGAACTTCAACCGCGCATCAACCTGAAATGTGACCCTACACTTGCCGTTATTTTGCGCCAAACCTATCCAGAATCGGTTTTACCGGGTTATCACATGAACAAAACGCATTGGAACACGGTTGTATCGAATGGCATCATCCCCGATGAAGAAATTTGCGAGATGGTTGACCATTCGTATGACCTCATCGTCAAAAGCCTGACCAAAAAGCAACGGGCAGAACTGGGTTTATGACCACATTCATCTCATTGGATGATGCAACCGCCCTCATCACCGATAAATCTGTTTTGGCGCTAGGGGGGATGACCCTCTACCGCCGACCGATGGCATTTGTGCGCCGATTATTGGCAAAAAATCCGCGCGGATTGACGCTTCTTAGCTTCACAATGGGCTTGGAATGTGATTTGTTGGTCGGGGCGGGATGTGTGGATGCGGTTCGCACTTGTTATTTTGGCTTGAGCGAATTCGGACTCGCGCCCATGTTCACTGAATTGGCACAGGCGGGGAAAATCCGCGTCATCGAAGAGACAGAAGCCAGTTTGGTTTGGGGGATTAAGGCACAAGTGGCAGGTGTGCCATTTATGCCGTCTACCGCGTGGGTGAACACCGATTTACCCCGTTTGCGCCCCGATGTGAAACAAGTTAGTGACCCATATACAGGCGAGATACTAACCGCCTTCCCGCCGATTTCGATAGATTTCGCCGTGATTCATGCCCTAGAAGCGGATAAGGTGGGGAATGTCAAACTCAATCAGAATTTGGGCATCGATTTGGAATTGGTGTATTGCGCCAAAACGGTGATTATCACTGCCGAAAAACAAGTGGAGCGATGCGAAAAATCGGCGGATGGGGTGATTATTCCATCCGCGGGGATAGATTACATCGCACTCGCACCGAATGGGGCGTATCCGACCAGTTGTTACCCTTATTATCCATTGGATGGATTCGCCATCATGGATTATGTGGAGATGTGTAATGTGGGGAATTTTGCGGGATATTTAGAAAAATTCCCTGTAATCGGGGTATGAATCCCCGCTTTGCCCATGCCAAAATGGGGCATATTGCCATAAACGACTTCATAATTACCCGCTTTAATCAAATAGGTTTCATGCCAGATGCCGATTGTGCCATCTTCACCAATTTCTTTGTTAAAACGTCGCCATGCTTCGAGATGAGGGTCGGATTTATCCCGCGAGAATTGTTCAAGGTGTTCGTAACTGCGCCAGTACATCATATTGAATGTCATGATGGGGAATAATCGTGTGAAGGATTCGCCACCCAAAAAGCCTTTTTCGGGGTGTTGATAAAGCACTTTCATCATATCGCCAAAGGCTTTGCCAACCCAACCTGCTTTGGGCAAATGACGCAAAGGGATGCGTGCGCCGATTAAGAACAATACAAAATCACCATCCAATGTTGCTGTATACCGCCCCGAAAAAACACCATTTTTTACTTGTGATTCTTCTGACATCTGTTCACCTCGATTATGTTTTCTGTGTTTACTCTGTTTTCTGTGTTTGCATATATCTCTAATACGCATAAGAAGGACAATTGGTTCTAAATGATTGATTTTGAATGGGTCTTGATAGTGTCTTAAAATCGTCCTATACTCATCACTAACAATTGAATCAATCAGGGGAGTCCGTGCAAACGGGCTGAGAGGGTGTGTTTATGCCACACCGACCCTAGAACCTGATGCCGTAGGGAGTGTTGTGCTATCACAGTGATTTTTCGACACCCCTACACAGGGGTGTTTTTTATTGTGATAGGGACGTGACTTATCACGTCCAGCAAAAAAGGATGTTCGTATGAAAAAAATATTTGCTCTTGCCATGTTATTGATGTTGGGTATGTTCACCATCGCCACCCAAGCCCAAACCACCCTCACCATCATCACCTATGATAGTTTTTATATCAGTGATGCGGTCATTGACCAATTTGAAGCCGAAAATGAGGTGAAAGTCGAAATTTTGCGCCTTGCCGATACGGGTGTGATGGTCAATGAATCTATTCTCACCGTTGGCAATCCGTTGGGCGATGTGATGTATGGTGTGGATAACACTTTCCTCAGCCGTGCGCTGGAAAATGAGTTATTCATCCCCTATGAATCACCCTTCTTAGCCGATGTGCCAGAAGGTTTGCAACTAGATAAAGATGAATTTCGTGTGACACCTGTTCAATTTGGGGATGTATGCCTGAACTTTGACGCATCTCAATTTACATCTGAAACCGCACCGCAATCCTTAGCCGATTTAACCGACCCGCGTTATCAAGATATGCTGGTCGTGCAAAACCCCGCCAGTTCATCACCCGGACTCGCCTTTTTATTGGCGACCATTGCCGTTTTTGGTGAAGAAGGTGAGTATACCTATCTCGATTTTTGGTCAGATTTAGCCGATAACGGTGTTTTGGCGGTGGCGGGGTGGTCAGAAGCGTATTATGGCGAATTTACCATCGCGGGCGGGTCTTATCCATTGGTGGTGAGTTATGCGACCAGCCCACTGGCGGAGGTGTTTTATAACGAGTTAGACCCCGAAAACCCGCCAACGGGCGCAATTGTGGCAGATGAAACCTGCTTCCGTCAGGTTGAATTTGCGGGTATTTTGAATGGCACACAAAACGAAGAACTGGCACAAAAATTCATTGATTTTGTCCTGAGTCCAACATTCCAAGAGGATATTCCGCTTAATATGTGGGTGTTGCCTGCCAATAGCACCGCCGAATTGCCCGAATTGTATGTTGAATATGCCACATTGCCCGAAAATCCGCTCACGCT
>JALONZ010000118.1 GCA_025454675.1 Anaerolineae bacterium
TTTATTGGATTATTGCATTTAGATTTTGAGTCCCCAAACAGGCATATCATAACCGTTACGGATGAAGCCCAATTTTGTGTATAGATGTTGTGAGGCGAGGTTGCTCAGTTGGGTATTCACGCTGACATAATCGGTATGACGGCGGGTGAAATAGCGCACAAGGTCTGTCACCAACGCGCTTCCAACACCCTTACCTTGCATATGAGGCAACACGGCTAACCGCGCTAAATGCCCATTATGATGATGTGATGTACTCAATTGATAGCCGACCACCGTGTCACCATCCAATGCCATCGTACAGACGGCGGCGGAACGGCGGGCGTGGCGCATGTCATCGAGGGTCATTTGCCACATGGGGGCAAAGGCTTTGCAATCAATCTCATAGAGGCGTTCAACATCATTCATATTGGCGCTGTGAATGGCATAGGGGGTAGATTTGAGCAGGATGGGCGCATTATAACGCACAAACGTTACCACCTCATCAGTGGGGTAAAATCCCAACTCTCTGAGGGGCATAATCAGCCAGTCATCAAATATCATCCAATAAATATCTGTGCCTCCTAATGCCGATAGCGCCGTTTTGAGCGGTTTCCATAAGGCATTGAGGGCGGGCATAACGATGGATTCATCTTTGAATACCGCCACCCGAATCCATGTATTGCCACCAATCGGGCGCGATGCTCCCAAAAATCCGAGGATGCGCTCGCCTTGTGTGGCGACCCATACCACCGCATCGGGGCTATGAATCCATGTATCTACATGCGACCAATCCAAATGCAAATGCAGTTGATTGCTAAAAAACAGCATATCATTGAGTGTTGAACGGAATCCCCGTGTGTAGGGGATGATGCGAATCGGTGTTTCTGTCATAAGTGGTTTATTTGGCGCGACGACGGCGCGTTGTATAGGCTTCCCCAGCTAAAATTTCGATTCGACACAGGCGGTCATCCATCAACCGTGTCCGAATCCGTTCTTCTTGTTGTGCAATGCCAACCGCACTGGTGATGACGGTGGGTAATTGGCTGACATAGCGATAATCCATCACCTGAAAAATTTTTTCTTTTGCCCATGTTGACGCATTGGTCATGTCAAAACTGTCAATAATCAACACTTGGGCATTTTTGACTTGCTGAAAGCGTTCATCAAAGCGCACGGGCGAGGTTGGGTGGAATGTTTCGCGCAGATAGTCTAATAAATCGGGTGTGGTGATAAAGGTGACATCCAGCCCATGTTCCCGACATTGGTGGGCAATTGCCACCGCCAAATGTGTTTTGCCTGTGCCGAATTTACCCGATAAATATAACCAACCATTGGGCGTGTGGGCAAATTGTTGGGCAGTATATAACGCGCTTTCTAAGGTGACACGTTCTTCACCTGTGACCCCTTGTAATAAAAAGGTCTCAAAGCGCATGTGTTTATACCGATTCAAATCGGTTTGGATGGCGGTTTGATTGCGATTTTCGATGGCACGCCGATAATCTGGGACAGTCAGTTTATGGAAACTGCATAAATCGGGGTCTACCATGCGACTGCGAATACGCCCATCAATACGGTCTAATTCGACATTGGTGGTGATGACGGTCGGCATCCGATTGACATAACGATGATTGAGCAATTGAAATAATTTTTCTTGCGCCCATTGACTGGGATTTTCCGCGCCCAAATCATCCAATATCAACAAATAGGCATTTTTCACGCGGTCAAATAGTGAATCGTAGGTATCTTCGGCGTTGGGTGCATAGGCAGACCGCAAATAATCCAGCAAATCGGGGACGGTGATGAACACGACTTGTTCGCCTTGTGCAAGGCGCATATTGGCAATCGCCGCGGCGAGATGCGTTTTGCCACTGCCATATTTGCCTTCGAGTACCAGCCAGCCTTGCGGATAGGTGGCGAAATCGAATGCCTTGCGAAATGCCATTGCAAGGGTATTCTCTTCCTCTTCGGTATAGCCCAAGCCTTGAAATTGGAAATTTTCAAAATGTTTATCCACAAATGCGGACATATTGCCCAAATCACGCAAGCGATTTTGCAAATTGATGTCTTCATTGGGCGGATTATTGGGGCAACGATACACCTTGCCAAATTTGGGGTCGCCCACAGGCACATTGTATTTAATCATGCCCATGCCCCCACATAACGGTGCTTTGCCACATAATGGGCAAGTGGTTACGGGTGGGTCATTTAAGGGGATTTCCAAATTCATCGTAGAGATAGCTTCGCCAATCTTGTTCTTGTCGTTTTTCTTTGCCATCGTATTTCCCTTCTCTACGCCAGCGTTCCAAAATGGCGCGGATATATTTGATGTTGCGTTTATTGCTCCTGACGGCAATTTCGATTGCCTCCGCCACCCAATCGGCAGAAAAATCGCGCTCGGCATCTTTTAGCTCATCGGTAATCATGGGGGTGAGCGCCCCAACATTTTCTAAATAGAGTTTATAGATATTTGGCTTTTCTGGCAAAATTTCGATGTACTGCCCCGATGGTCGCCATTCACCTTGCGCGATACGACGCACGACTTCGCGCCCAGAATCGGTGTTCAAAAAATAAAATCGTCTGGGTTGATTGTCAATTTCTAACCGTACCTCTAAGAGTGTGCCGCGTGCCAGCGATTTTTGTAATGCGCTATCTAGCAATGCTTCGGGGGATAGGTGCGGTGCAATCACATGCAACCCCGCCATGAACGGCGTATGCCCCAGAAATTCCTCATAGGTCAAATAGGGCGGTTTTTCTTTTTGTGGCAATGCCCATAAACAGAATAACATGATTTTGAGTTCACTCAGGTCATCAATTTGGGGCAACCACTCACCAAAAAACATGGGCGGAATATCCAATTTGCCATATTCCCCTTTGGGGAAGCCGTTAAAGGTCATGGTTTAACCCCTTTTTGACCTCATCCCCCCAACCCCCTTCTCCACATTGGAGAAGGGGGAGAAAATCTATTTTATGGGTGATTTTGAAGTCCCCTCTCCAAAGGGAGAGGGGATTTAGGGGTGAGGTGAATTGTCTAAAAGGCATGGTTTATGTTATCCCCCCAAACTGACCGGACGACTGGTGACATCCATAAAGCGGGTGATGGTCTCATCAAAATACAACGAAATCGTGCCAGTGGGTCCGTTACGATGCTTGGCGATGATAATATCGGCTTGGTTTGGGAATTCGGTTGCCTCGTTATAAATGACATCCCGATATAAGAACATGACAATATCCGCATCTTGTTCAATACTCCCCGATTCGCGCAAATCGCTCAATAGGGGGCGTTTATCTTGGCGTTGTTCGACCGCGCGGGAGAGTTGCGCGGCAGAAATAATCGGCACATTCAATTCGCGTGCCAATTCTTTCATAGAACGACTGATATAACTCACCTCTTGAACGCGGTTGTTGCCATAATTCTGTCCGCCGTTCATCAGTTGGATATAATCCACAATCACCAAATCAATGCCGTGTTCATGTTGCAAGCGCCGACATTTCGTCCGCATCTGATTTGGGGTTAGGGCAGGGGTATCATCAATATACAAATGATGGTCGCTCAGTTGCCCCGCCACTTTTACAAAGGTAACATATTCTTTTTGGTCGAGGCGGGCGATGCGTAATTTTTGTGAATTGATGCGTGTTTCCATCGCAAAGATACGCTGAACGATTTGTTCTGTCCCCATTTCCATCGAAAAAATGGCAATACGCCGACTCAACCGCGCGGCATTCATGGCGGCAGACAGCATAAACGATGTTTTGCCCATACCCGGACGACCCGCAAAGATGATGAGGTCAGATTTTTGGAATCCGCCTAATAGCGCGTCTAAATCGGTGAAGCCCGATGGCACACCCAATGACACATGCGGATTTTGCATCAAAAATTCGATGCGGTCAAAATAATCATTCACCGCCGTATTCATAGAGACGAATTCGCGTTTGACCTGATTTTCGGTGACGGTGAAAATTTTATCTTCTGCCGATTGGACGACTTGCTCAATATCCATTTCTTGATTCATCGCCAATGTTTTGATTTCATCAGAGGCGCGGAGCAATTTTCTGCGGACGGCGTTTTTTTCCACAATGCGCCCATAAACACCGACATTGTGCGAACTGGGAATATTGGTGAGCAAATGCGTGATATAAGCATCTCCGCCCACATCCACGAAGCGCCCAATTGCCTTTAATTCATCGGCGAGGGTGATAATATCAATGGATTCGCGCCGTTCTGCGATGCGCTGAAAACATTCCCAAATATAAATATGGCGCGGGAAAAAGAAATCATCGGCATTCAGTGTTTGTGATAACGTGGGAAACACGCCATCATCAATTAATACTGAGCCAATGACCGCTTCTTCAGCTTCTTGACTGTATGGAAATTCCAGTGATGTATTCATGAACGCAACGGACTATTTGTCGTCGTCCGTATCGCCCAAATCAAGGTCGAGACTATTCAAAAAGTCGGCAAAGGCGCTCAGTTTTTCTTCGCCAATGGGTTCATTTTCGCTGATGGTCACGCCCGATTCGCCATCGGTCACTTCGTTTTCGACATCTTCATCAGGTTTGATGCCACCACGCACAAGGACAGATTCATTGACAAAAATCGGCACTTTGGCGCGGACGGCGAGGGCAATGGCATCGCTAGTGCGCGAATCAATATCAATTTGTTTATCATTCACCTCGACAACGATACGGGCATAAAAAACATCATTTTTAATATCGCTGATATACACATGCACCACACGCCCGCCCAATTCACGAATGACCGACTTGAGCAAGTCGTGGGTCATGGGGCGCGATGGGGGATTATCGGGTTGCAATTCGACTGTGATGGCTTCTGCCTCAAAGGGTCCAATCCAAATGGGCAACAAACGGTCACTACTCACATCTTTGAGGGTTACAAGCCGATGCTGAGACATTAAACTAACACGGATACTATCAATCACAACTTCTATCATAACGCTTACCTTTATGGCTTTTTGCACATCCTATTTTATTTGATTATAGCGTGAACTTGCCCTTTGGCAATAAATGGTTTTGATTTATCGGTTATTCTTATGGGATGATTATCTTTATGAACAAAAAAATCGGTTTCAAAATCATACTTTTTATCATATTGGGGCTGGTCGGATGCTCCCCACGCGCCACTGTGACCATTTCGCAAGGTGAATTACTTTATAGTACCACCTTTGATAGTCAGGTATTTTGGGATAATCGTCAACAAGGGGTGGTCAAAATTGGGGTGGAAGATGGCGCATATCGCATGACGGCGAATGTGAATCAGTTTGTGATGGGGTTTGGTGTTGGCAGTTATACAGATGTGGTGATTCAGGTAGATGCTAATCAACTGTCTGCACATCCCGAAAATGCCTATGGTGTGGCGTGTCGCGCTTCGATTGCGGAAGGAAGCACCAACGGCTATTATTTTTTGATTAGCGGAGATGGTGCGACATCGCTTCGTATGGGGCGCTGGGGCGATATTGAGCCGATTATCGCGTGGTATACGACCCCATTGGTGAATACAGGGGTTGCCGTGAATCGGATGAAAGTGATTTGTGTGGGTGATTATTTGGCGTTGTATGTGAATGATAATTTGGTGTATGAAACCCGCGATGACACCTATGCCAGTGGGTATGTGGGCTTTTTGGTGGCGGCAGAAAAAGATAGTGTGGTCGAAATTGCATTTGATAATTTATTTGTGTATACAGGCGAAATTGATGAATGATGTTACTATCATGGGTTTGGGGTATATGAAATAAATTGATACATATTATTCAGGAGCTAAAAGTATGAATTTTGAGGCATATCGCAAGTTACAACAAGAAACGACCATTAACGGATTAAAAGTGAGTTATGTTGTTCAGGGTGAGGGGATACCCTTACTCCTGATTCATGGCATCCCTGTATGGGGTTATTTGTGGAAAGATTGCCTTAATGAACTGTCGCAACATTTCAAAGTGATTATTCCGGATTTGGTTGGTTATGGCTACTCCGACCAGCGCGACCGTTTTGACCGCGCCATCACGGTGCAATCACGTATTCTTTCTCAGTTATTGACGATGCTTGATATTCAAGATATGTTTGTGGTTGGGCATGATATTGGTGGCGCAGTGGCGCAACGCTTTGTCGTAGACCATTCTGACCGTGTGTTGAAATGGGTGTTGATGGATAGTGTCCTATATGATAGTTGGCCCGCCGACCCGATGGTGCGCTTGGGTAATCCTAAACAACATTACACGACTAAAGGTGATGAGTTGGCGAAAAAGTTTATGGAACGCTTGCCTGATGGGTTTCATCACCGCGATAAAGCGACCCCTGAATTATTAGAAGGTTGGATGGCTCCGTATATGACCGATACCGGTAAACTGAGCCTCATTCGGAACGCATCCGCATTGAATACCAACCATACAATGGAATTGCTT
>JALONZ010000119.1 GCA_025454675.1 Anaerolineae bacterium
CACGCAGTGCGTATGTCGTCCACCAGACACGCCGCTAGGGTGCGTCCGATGTTCGTAAACAAAAATGCGGATGATGTTCGTAAACAGTACAGATGGGGGCGCATTTGCTGTTAAGTTGCTGTATATGGGGGTGAGGTCTCCCTTCCCCTACGAAGTGGGGGAAGGGTTGGGGATGGGGGCGCTTTTGCTGTTAAGTTGCTACTTGCCATGGCAAGCCCCTACAACCCACCTATAAAACGGTTTTCTCCCCCTTCTCCATGTTGGGAGAAGGGGGTCGGGGGGATGAGGTTTAAAAATTTTATACCGAAAGGATGTTGTACCATGACCACCACCACCACCCGCTCATCTATCCAAGATGAGCCACTGCCAACGGGCATTCGCTCCTCACCCATCATGCCCAAATTCAAACGCAAACCCTTATGGCGACGCATTTGGAACGCCCGCACATCATACCTGTTGCTCTTGCCGTTCTTTGTCCTATTCGCCTTGTTCATCATGCTCCCTGTCGGCATTTCGGGGTATCTGAGCCTGACCGATTATCGTGGCACGCCCACCAAACCACCCGAATATGTGGGATTTGATAATTTTATCGAATTACTCAGCCTAACACTGGTCGAACAACCGCGTGAAACAGATGAAACAACGGGCGAATTTTTATATGACTGTGGCGATGATGACGACATCCCCCAATCCGCCATCGCCGACTATACCGCGCAGGGCATCACATGCCAGCCACAATATGTTCGTATGCGCTCCGTATTGGGCAAAAATGAACAGATAGATAAAAGTTATAGTGATATTGCCATCATTCAAGTAGATGAAAACACGCGCTACGTTTTGGGCGCGACCGATAGCCGCTTTTGGAAAGCCATGATTAACACCTTCACCTATGTGTTGTGGGTTGTGCCGTTGGGGGTGATTTTTGGGTTATCGTTGGCGCTCATTTTGCAAAAACAGACCTTCATCAACCTCGTCTTTCGGACAATTTTCTTCCTGCCCTCGGTCACATCCACCATTGCGGTGGCAGTGGTGTGGCGCTGGATTTTTAATAGTGAAAATTACGGTCTCATCAACGGCTACCTCGATAATAACATCACCTTCTTAGCCGACCCCAATTGGACGATGCCCATTTTGGTGCTGATGGCGGTGTGGGGTGGCATGGGCTATACCATGATTTTATTTTTGGCGGGCTTGCAATCTATCCCCGCCTCATTATACGAAGCCGCCCAAATTGACGGCGCAACCCCCCTCAAAAGCCTGTTATATATCACCATCCCCCTCTTGCGCCCCACCCTGCTTTATGTGGTCGTGACTGGCACAATCACCGCCTTCCAAGTGTTTGATGCGGTGTATGTGGTGTTCCGCAGTGTAGAACGCATCGGTGGCGTACTCGATTCGGGTCTGACGGTCGTCCCCTATTTGTATGATACCGGCTTCGGCGATACCTTCCAAATGGGCAATGCGTCTGCCATTGCGTGGGTTTTATTTGGTCTGATATTCATTCTGACCCTCGTCAATTTGCGCGTTGGTCGTGCAAATCAAATCGATTAGGAGGCATGTTCATGTTGCGTGCATTACGATACAGTCTGTATATCCCCGTCATCATTTTGGCGTGTTTCATGATATTGCCCTATGTGTGGATGTTCACAGGGTCTTTCAAAACGGTGGCAGAATTGTCTAAAACACCGCCAACATTCACCGTAGATGAACCCTCGCTGAATAATTTTTATGACCCGCTCGGTGGCACAAACACGCCCGGTCATGTTGAAGGCTTGTTCCAACGCTTCAGAGATACAGACGGCGGATTTTTGCGTTATTATGCCAACAGTTTGTTCGTCTCGTTCAGTGTGACGATGGGCGCAATTTTGTTGGCATCGTTGGTGGCGTATGTCCTCGCCAAACACAGCTTTCCGGGCAGACAATTCTTTTTTCTGCTGTTCATCTCGTCCATGATGATTCCATGGCAAGTGATGCTGATACCCGGTTATTTAATTGTCAACCGCCTAGAGATGAGTACCTTCGCCTCGCTGATTATCCCTGCCCTGCCCAAAGCCTATATCATGTTTTTCTTGCGTCAATATATGCTGTCGTTGCCAGATGAATTGATTGATTCTGGGCGCATTGACGGCGCGAGTGAACTCCGCATCTGGTGGTCTATCATCATGCCCCTCATCCGCCCTGCGTTGGTGGCGATGGGCATTTTCTTGTTTTTGGCAGAATGGAACAATTTCGTTTGGCCCCTCATCGTGGTACAAGAAGCGCAAAATCGCACCCTGCCGTTGGCATTATCGTTGCTCAATTCATCGCTAACCGGGGCAAGTACGCAAGGCGTGTTGATGGCGGCGGCGTTGCTCACATCATTGCCCACCCTCATCTTGTTCATCGTATTCCAACGCCAATTCGTGCAAGGCATCGCATTGACAGGTGTCAAAGGATAACCCACCATGATAAAACGGTTGCTTATTTTTATAGGATTGATTGCGATAGTATCTATCGCCCATGCCCAACCCACCATGACCATCACCCCACAAGCCGAAAGTGTGGGGCAATACGAAAAATTTGAATTGGTCATCACGCACGACATCGCCTACGATAATCCATACGACCCCGATGATATTCGGTTGGATGCCGAGTTTGAAGCCCCCAATGGCGCAATTTTGCGGACGGCTGGCTTTTTCTATCGGGATTATTTGCAAGCCGAGACCAACCCCGACATCCTCATCGCCCAAGCAGAATCGTGGCGGGTGCGCTTTGCCCCCACCCAAATCGGCACATGGCGCTATCGGGTGATAATTACCACGCCCAATACAACCGCCACCAGCGATTGGGCGCGTTTTGAGGTCAGCCCATCGGATAACAAGGGGTTTATCCGCATTGATGAACGCAATCGGCGTTATTTCGCCTTCGATAATGGCGACTCATACTTTCCTGTGGGGCAGAATATGGGCTGGGCAGTCGAAAACCCCATCGCCAATTATCAGACATGGCTGGATGAAATGAATGCAGTCGGCGCAAATTTCATCCGTGTGTGGATGGCATCGTGGGGGTTTGGCATCGAATGGACAGATACCGGCTTGGGCAATTATGATAACCGTCAAGACCGCGCCTTTCAGTTGGATAAAGTGATTGAACTGGCAGAAGCCCGTGATATATATATCATGTTGGCATTGCTCAATCATGGCGCATTTTCCGAGACGGTCAACGCCGAATGGGATAATAACCCCTATAACCGCGCTAATGGGGGCATGTTGGATAGCCCGGTCGAATTTGGCACCCATCCCGATGCCCGCCGCCTGTGGTTGCAACGCCTGCGCTATATCGTGGCGCGGTGGGGATATTCCACCAGCATCATGTCGTGGGAATGGTGGAACGAAGTCAATTGGACACCCCTCGCCGATGAGACCATCCTCAGCGCATGGATGGCAGATGGCAATGCGTATTTGGCAGAATATGACCCCTACGACCACCTCATCACCCATTCTGGCTCACAGGTGAATCATGCCAGTGTGTGGACAGATTTGGATTTTACGCAACAACATTTGTATGAGATGCGAAATTTGCCCCGCGAATTTGCCTCCGAAATCCCGCAATGGCTAACACAATATCCCGATAAACCCTTTTTGATGGGCGAATTTGGCAGTCCCGCCGATGTGGATACCGATGGCTTGCTGATTCATTTGGGCTTGTGGAGCGCCCCCATGAACGGGGCTTCTGGCACAGGCATGACATGGTGGTGGGATACCTATATCCACCCCAACAATCTGTATTATCATTTTGGCGGGGTCGCCTCATTTTTTGCCGATGAAGACATGGGTGCATATTCATGGCAACCCACCTCCGCCACGCTATCCGATGATGGTGATGCAAAGGTGTATGGCTTGCAAACCGAAAACCGCGCCTTGTTATGGGTGGTGAGTGATGATTATAGCCCCAGTTTTATGGATAGGCAGTATCGGACGAATTTGCGGAATAATATCGAAAACCCGTTGGCGATAACCTTCCCTGTCTTATCGGGGTTGAGCATCACCCTCCCCCATTTGACCGATGGCGAGTATGTGGTCGAAATTTGGGATACCTTCACGGGTGAAATTATCCGTTCTGATACCGTCCGCATCGGCGCGGATGGTGCGACAATCGCCTTACCCGATTTTGACCGCGATTTGGCTGTGAAGGTGAAATAAACATGTTCAAAAATTATCACGATAATCCGATTTTGGGTGTGTATTATTACCCGCGTGGCGATTGGTCTGGTGAACAAATTCGGCGCGACCTCGAAATTTTTGCCCAAAGCGATATACCAACGATATGGCTGTTTTTTGATCCTTTCTATGATGTGGATGATAGCCTCAAATTGCGCCAACTCGCCGATGATGCCAATGCGTTGGGGTTGACGATTGTCCCCGCATTGGGTCAGTTTTTACAACTGCACGAACATCCAGAGGCAAAAATTGTCAATCATGACGGCACAACATCCGATGACCCGCGTTATTGGAATATGGGATGCTTTCGGCATCCGACCTTATTGAAAATCGCCACAGAACGCGCCATCCGCTTTTTTGCCGAATTGGGCAACCATCCCGCCTTATATCGGCTTGAGGGTGTGCCGATGATGAATTTTGTGCATGAGACCTATTATCGCAATAGTGTCCCCGAATTTGGTGGCGACCACATGAAACCGAATTGTTATTGTGAGCATTGCCTAGCGGGATGGCGCGATTATCTACAAACACGGGGGATTCATCCCGACACAGCCGCGCCAAAAGATGATAGTGACCCCGTTTTATGGCAAGAATGGTTCATCTATCATGCCCAAGCCATCCCCGAATTTTTGCACAACCTGATTCAAGCCACCAAACAGGCGCATCCGGTTTGGTCTACGCATGAATGTAACGATTTTTACCCTGCATCATGGCAATCGGTGTATACCGGTAATGATTGGTGGCGCATGGGTGCGGTGTTGGATATTGGACATGAAGATATGTATCCATTAGAATTCGATACGCGCTATGTGTGTTATGTGTACGATTATGCTAAAGATATTTTACGGAGCGCCACAGGTTTTAACAAATTGATTACCGCCAATGGGCAAGCCTTCAATAGTTGGTTGGGGTATCAGTTGCCCGAAAATAGCATGAGCGAACAAATTTATTCGGCATTAGCACATGGCGCATTAGGGTTGGTATGGTGGACAGAGTTACCCAGTATCCCCCCACACATCGCCTCGCAAATGCCACAACCACCCACCCAAACCGAAATTGAGCAGGCACGCTATCGGATGATTTCGCAAACACAATCGTATAACCGTGAGTATATGCGCTTGGTGAAATTAGTAGAGGGCTATATACCCGAACAATCGCCTATCGCTTTAGTTTATTCTTGGACAACGATGACAGCAGAGCGCCATGATTATCACACCTATGATACACTTCTGACCTATCAGTTATTGGTACAACTGGGGTTTGTTGTGGATATTCTCTCTGAGGGACAAATCATCAACAATATATTATCGGAACGTGGATATAAAGCGGTTTTCGCGCTTGGATGCCATGCTCTACCTCATGCGGTGGTATCTGCCATAGACACCTTTGTACAAACTGGCGGGTTACTCATCACCGATTACGCCGAAAAATTGGTGGATGAATACCCGACCTTGTACCCGCAATGGCGAAAATCGGGTCATTCACCCCGCACCTATAACTTGTCAACCGATGTCCCGGTGGCGGTTTATATCGAAGCACAACATCTATCTCCGCCTAGCGATGCTACCATTCACGCCCGTTTTAATGATAATCACGTTGCGAGTTTCTCGGTCAGGCAAAAACAGGGTACGGTGTGCATCATCGGCAGTTACTTGGGGTGGGATTATACCACTTATCCGGGATATTACGATTTAGGGAAGATGTTCCCGTTCCAAGTCCGCCAAGATGAACACCTGCGTCATTTCATCGGCGAGATATTAGCCACACACGGCATCGCCCCGCCAATACGCTCCGACCACGCCGATATTGAGGTGGCGGTTTGGCATCATCAAACAGACACTCAACATATCGTGTTTGCAATTAACCACCTGCAATCGGAGGAATACACCACCATCCATCTACCCCTATCTGATGGGGATTGGCGTGTTTATGAAGCCCTGAGTGATGCGCCTATCGAGGCGACCTATCAAGATGGGGTGTTATCGTGGCAGATATCATTGATTGGGTTACAAGGAATCGCGTTCCATATACAAACAAAATGAAATTCGCTAGGCGGTTGCTTTAGGACAATACCGTTAAGATAACGTCAGTTATGGTTAAGGATGTTGGCGTTCAACCCCACCCCCTAGCCCCCTCCCCATTGCATGG
>JALONZ010000120.1 GCA_025454675.1 Anaerolineae bacterium
GCGTTGGCTGTCGCGGAACAATTCGTCCGCCCCACACATACCTCATCTATGCACAATTTATTATTCTCTGATGGCGTGTTCTTTGTGCCACTCGCGCCCCTCGAAGATGAGGAGGCACTGATTAAAGCGGTTGCCGATAACCTGAAAATGACCTTTGCAGGCACAGACACCGCACGGGCGCAACTGCTAAATTATATCGCCGAAAAGCGGATGCTCATCGTCCTCGATAATTTTGAGCATTTGGTGGCTCATGCCAATTTGTTGGCAGATATGCTGAAATCTGCGCCAAATATCAAACTGTTGGTCACATCGCGCGAATCGTTACGCCTGCGTGGTGAACAAATCTATGAAGTGCCACCGTTGGGCATGGCATCAGTAAAAGATTCGCTGGATGCTATGGGTGGCGCATGTGCCAGCCAACTCTTCATTCAATCTGCCAAGCGCGTGATGCCCGATTTTGAATTTGATGAGGTAACTGCCCCACATGTGGTAAGGATTTGTGCGCTGGTGGGTGGATTGCCACTGGGGATTGAATTATCGGCGGCATGGCTGGAGATGTTACCCCTCGATGAAATTGGTGATGAAATCGAAAAAAGTCTCGACTTTTTAGAGACCGACTTGCGCGATGTGCCAGAACGTCAACGCAGTTTACGCGCCGTATTCGATTATTCGTGGAATTTGCTCACCGATGATGAAAAAGAGGTGTTCACCAAACTCGCCATGTTCAAAGGTGGGTTTGAGCGGGAAGCGGCACAAAAAATTGCAGGTGCATCGCTCCGTATTTTGACCAGTTTAGTGAATAAATCGCTCGTTCAACGCTATCCGAATGGGCGTTATGGGTTGAATAAGGTCTTGATGCAATATGCGGTAGAATTGCTCAAAAAGCGCAGTGATGTGAAAGAGGTCAAAAAATCACACGCGCTGTATTTTGGCGAATTGCTGGAAAAAAGCACACCACTATTCAATACGCGCAAAGAAAAAATGGCTGTCGAAATGATGGATACCGAATGGGAGAATATCCGTTTTGCCATTCACTGTGCCATAGATATGGGTGCATGTGATGAAATTGGCAAGGTGTCTTATACGCTGTTGATGTACTATATCAATCGCAGTTTATTTCAAGAAGGTTCAGAGACATTCCATAAATTGGCGACCATGATTAAAGACAATCGCGGTGAGGATGAACTCTATTGGCGCATACGGGTATATCAGGCGTGGTTACTCAGTCGAATGGGCGATTATGCCGATTCTTGGGAACTGGCACACCCCGCCGAAGCCTATTTTAAGGCGAATCAGCATGTTGCAGATATGAGCGAAACCCTCAATTTACTCAGTTACATTGCCATGATGCAAGGGGAATACGCCCAATCGGTTGCTTATGCCGAAGAAGCCATCACCTATGCCCCACAATCGCGCCAAGAACATATGACATGGTATATGTCCCGCGGGAATTTGGGTTATGCCGAATTTTTGCGTGGGAATCAGCAACAAGCCCTCGCCATTTATGAGGATATTGTCAAACGCTTGCATGAAGCGGATGATTATTCCCCCAATGGCATGGGTTATATGCTCAATAATTTGGGCGAAATTTTGCGGACATTAGGACGATTTGAAGAAGCAAACAAGTTGTTTCAAGAATCATATGAGATTTTTGAGGCAAATAACATCAAGCGTGGAATGGCATTCACCCTCAATAATATCGGCGGGATTCGCATCGCCGAAGAGGATAATGCCGCCGCCCAACCCTATTATCAACGGGCATACGAATTGAATAAAGAAATTGGCGACCAAAATGGGATTGCCCATTCCCTATCGGCATTGGGCAACAATGAACTGTATTTGGGCAATATCAAAGAGGCGAAAGCCTATTACGAAAAAAGCCTGAGAATACGCCGAAGAATGGGTGAAAGACGTGGTATCGCCGATTCATTAACCGACTTGGGTCGTGCCAATGCCGCCATGAATGATTATCAGACGGCATTAAATCATTTCATAGAAGCCGAAAAAATCTACACCGATATTCAAGAATTGGATGGATTAGGTAGCGCACTCGTCAATATCGCCTCAACCCAAGCCATGCTCAAAAATTTTGATATGGCATACCAAAAATTGAATGAGGCGCGGGCATTGGGGGAACGATTGAATAGCGGTTTTATGATGATGGTGGTGGTGTTCATCTCCGCTGAATTAGCCATCTTAGAAAATCGGTTGGATGATGCCGAAGCCAGCCTGAATCAATTGAGCACATTCCGCAGTGAGATGAGTTATATCATCAAATTGCTGTTATTGGGGCAAAAAGCCGAAATTTTGGCAAAGCGTGGGCAATTAGGAGCATCGCTGGAAATTTTGTTGGTATTCCGTGCCAATTCAGAAAAAGCACTCGGCTTCTTACGGATGTTTGCACCGTTTGTATTGCAACAACTGGAGTTATTTGAGCGTGAACTTAATCAAAATTTCACATCTGAGGTATGGCATAAAATTGAAACCCAAGCCAAAACACAATCTATAGATGCGCTATTTGAACATTGGTTTGGATTGGCAGTGAATTAAGCAAAAATATCAGCCAGCTTGAGGCGGAAATTGGGGAATAGGGTTTCTGCCTCAAGTGTGTCATTGATGGTTAGTGTTCGCACTTCTTCCCCGCGCTGATAAATATCTATCGTCTTGTCATCGGTATCCACAATCCAAACAATAACACCAAAATTGAGGTAGCTCACCACCTTTCGGCGTAAAAATGTGTGTTCATGAGGCATATCGGGATAAGCGATGATTTCAATGGCTAAATCAGGTGGCACAGGATTCCAGATTTCTTTGCCTAATTGGGGTTGGCGTTCTTTAGAAATATAGGCAATATCAGGGACAAATCGCCCATCCCCAACCCTATAACCGCCAGCCGCACCCGTCAAATAGCCTATTTCTTGCGGGATAACATAAAACCCAAGCATTGCGCCCAAGCGAACACCAATCACAGAAGCATAAGTCGTGGACAATTTTGTGGTTGCATAACCAGCGACATATTCAGGGATAACATCACCATCTAGTGTGTTAGTCCATTTATCAAATTCGGCTAAAGACATTTTTTGTTTGAAAGGTGTATCCAACCACATGATAGCCTCTTATATCACACCAACCCCAACTCCACGACATGCTCCGTGGCGATGTGTTCCAGCACAATCAGCCACAACACCCACCCCACCGCAATATCGGCAATCACTTCGCCCGTCCCAAGCCATTTGCGCCCCATAACCGTGCGTTCTAGCCGTTCTGCATTCAATAAAACGGGATTCGTGAACATCTGATGAATGGTGGTGGTCGTCTCGATGGCAAATGGGCGCATTTTATCCCATGTCCATGATTTTTGTTGCTCGGCAAAATACGCATTAAATTCATCAATCGTGGCAAATGTCGGTGTAGACCCGTCCAGCGCGATATACCCGTCCAAACTTTTCATCAAACGTGGACGTTCAAGCCCAATGAGCATGTCCGCCGCGCTCAAAATGATAAAGCGTTCCCATTCAGCGATATGCCCAACAATCTGCAACACGGTGCGATGGTCATCACCCACCGTCACAGGTCGTAAGGCTTCTTCTTCCGTCATGGTATTCAACCGATTGACATAACGATTCAGGGCTTGGGTGTGCAATGCGCTCAGTTGGGGGTGACGTTCTTGTGGTGGGAGCGCCATGATTGCTTTTAAGTTGGGATAAAATTCATCAGGGTGCATCATTTCAATAATCCTTTGCAAATCATATCTATAAATTGGTTAACAAGTATTTCTGGTGTGCGGTCTTGACGAATATAATCTGGGATTTTGCCCGCATTCAAAATCACACTTAAGCCGTGTAATGCTATCCAAACAACCATCCCAACATCATAAATGGGATTTTCTGCCAACTGCCCTGCTTGTTCCAATTCAGCTACGACACTCATTAATTTGGCTAATGTTTGATGAGACCGATTGGCTAGGCTTGGATATGTCTCACTCGCAAATGCCCCAAACATCAATTGTAAATGGGTGGGATATTGAAGCGCAAATGCAACATATGCCCGACTCACCGCCAATAACCGCGCATGAGGTGATAAAGTCTGGGAATTTTGAAGTGCTTCATCTATTGCATCCCCCAATAACCGAAAGCCTTCTTCGGCAATGGCGGCAAGAAGCGCGTTTTTATCTGCAAAATGCTGATATGGTGCATTATGACTCACACCCGCACGCTGGGCTATTTTTCGCAGGCTCAGTTCATCTGCCCCCGATTCAATGAGCATCTCTGTGCCAATTTGAATTAAGGTGTTACGTAAGTCGCCATGATGATATTTTTGCTTATCTTTTTCTAATGTTGACACTGACAACATCCATTATATACTGTGAATATTGTAATCACTATAGCATAGTTCTGTTGGATAGAGAGGACGAAAAATGAGCAATAAACAAATCCGTCAGGCAGTTCGTATTTTGCACATCATCGGTGGTTCGATGATTACCGCCTACATTTATAGTTATGCACTCAGTTCAAGTGATATATATCGTTTGGTGATGCAAATCATTGTTACTCCCGCACTTATCATCAGTGGCATTGTTTTATGGCAACAACCGCGCATCTTAAAATTGTTCAAAAAATCATCAGAGAGGTCATAATTTATGTTGGCAATCGCATCAGAATTGACCCTCATCGCGGTCATCATTCATATTGTGGTGGTCGGTTTATTGGGCTGGCAAGTGTATCGTCATTCAACTGGCATCATGCGTTATGGTGGATTTGTGTTGCTATATAGCTGGTTAGGCGCGGTGATTATCATCACCCAATCGGGCATGGTCGAAGATACAACATCGGTTCTTTCGCCATTAGGATTTGTCATGACAACAACCATATTCATCGGGCTATGGATGATTTTTTACTGGCAACCACTAAAAAAGGTGATTGCACAAATTCCATTATCATGGTTGATGGGGATTCAGATATATCGTGTTTTGGGAATCGTCTTTTTGATAGGCTGGTTAAATGGTGAAATTCCAACCGCATTGGGTCCAATAACCGCATTTTATGATGTATTTATCGGGGTTACGGCGCTAATTGTGGTGTATTTGTTGGTCAATCGCCCCAGCAATAATACGATTCGGTTGGCAAAAATCTGGAATATTTTGGGCATTTTAGATTTTGTATATGCAATCACGGTTGGGGTGCTGGGTGCGCCTCATGCGTTGCGACTATTGCAACTGACACCCGATACATCGGCGTTGGGTCTGCTTCCCCTATCATTCATCGTATTATGGGCTGTTCCGCTTTCGATTTTATTGCATACAATGAGCCTCATCAAATTGAATCAATTATCCCCAAAATAAAAACAGACCCCGTTATGGGGTCTGCTGATATATTGCTGGTCACATCATGGGGGATTTGACTCCCCCACTAGCGAATTATGGTCTCCATTTGGGAGGAACTTGACCGTGACGGCTGGCGTTCTCTTCTGATGGGCTGTTTTGTGCATCGCGGTCGTTTTCTTCATCATCCGTCATGCGGTTTGCATCTTCGTCAACGTTGATGGCGGGGGCATCAATGGGGAGTGCATCCACCGAGAAGACGTTGAGGTTATTCGGATTTTCATCCGTCGCATCAATTGATGATGTGAACACGAGCAATGTGGATTCGCAGTACCAAGTCGGCGATGTGTCTTGGATATTTTCATAATCTGGACCTTGGTTGTTGGTCAACAAGCGGGTCAGACCAGTTTCAATCTCATACACATAGATGTCATTGATACCGTTCACCAAGTTCGATTGGTAGGCGATTAAGGTGTCATCTGGTGAGAAGACAGCGTTGGTCGCGTTACCACCGATTTCAGAGACACGGGTCACGCCCGTACCATCGGCGTTCATATAGTAGATGGTGCTTTGGCGGCTACGGTCGCCTTCGGGACGTGGGTCGTCACGGAAGCTACGGAACACAACTTTAGTGCCATCATTGCTGTACATCGGGTCATGGTCATCACCAGAGCCATCGCTGAGTTTGGTGATAGTTGCATTTTCAAAGCCGTTTGCGAAATCGTATTCAAAGATTTGCCACAAACCATCTTCCACATCGCTTTGGACGAGCAGTTTCATGCCGTCTGGCGACCAGAAAGGATTGATTTCGTTGGACGGGCTGTTGGTCACTTTGTAGTTCGCGCCTGTGAGCAGGTCAAACACGCGGATTTCCCAATCGCCGTTATCTGTGGTGGTTTCGTAAGCCAGCTTCAGACCATCTGGTGCCCACACGGGGTCTAAGTCCATAGCGAATTCGTTGTAGGTGATACGACGGGTATCGTCACCGGTGACTTTCGCCACGTAAATTTCCCAGTTCTT